>JBAXIR010000083.1:0-12156 GCA_037138275.1 Mycobacteriaceae bacterium
CGCCCGCAGGGAGGAAATAGCTGTGGACACGTTCACCCCGTCGCTGGACTGGGCGCACGAACTGGTGCCATCGCTGGTGTGGATCCTCAAGGCCTGGGTGCTCGCCGCGGCGGGCGCACTGCTGGTGTTGTTCCTGCTGGCCCGGTTCACGCTCTGGGGCCGGCAGTACTGGCGGGTCACCGGCGCCTACTTCACCGGCAGGCAGAGTCTGGGCCGCTGGGCCTGGCTGGCCGTACTGCTGTTGTCGACGATGATCGCGGTGCGGATCAACGTGCTGCTCAGCTATTACAGCAACGACCTCTTCGAGTCATTGCAGATGGCGTTCACCGCCCGCGGTGCCGACAACGGGGCCGCGCGCGAGTCCGCAGTCCGCGGATTCTGGTTCTCCCTGGTGGTTTTCGCGGTGCTGGCCACCATCTACATCAGCCGGGTGATGCTCGACATCTATCTGACCCAGCGTTTCATCATCCGATGGCGAACCTGGTTGACCGACCGGCTCACTGGCGACTGGCTCACCGGCCGCGCCTACTACCGGGCCCGGTTCACCGACACCGACACCGACAACCCCGACCAGCGCATCCAGCAGGATGTCGACGTCTTCACCACCGGAGTCGGCGCCAGTCCCAACACGCCGATGGTGGGTTCGTCGAGCATGCTGGTGTTCGGGGCCATCGACTCGGTGGCCAATGTGGTGTCGTTCGTGCCGATCCTGTGGGGGCTGTCCGGCCCGGTGACACTGTTCGGCGTCACCCTGAACCGCGCGCTGTTCTGGGTGGCGTTCATCTACGTGTTCTTCGCGACGGTCATCGCGTTCTGGATCGGCCGCCCGCTGATCCGGCTGAGCTTCCGCAACGAGTCCACCAACGCCGCCTTCCGCTACGCGCTGGTCCGTCTTCGCGATGCAGCAGAAGCAGTCGGCTTCTACCGGGGCGAGAACGTCGAACGCGGCCTGCTGCGCCGCCGATACGACGCGATCATCGACAACTACCGAGCCTTCGTCCGCCGCACCATCGGACTGACCGGCTGGAACCTCGCGATGAGCCAGATCATCAGCCCGCTGCCGCTGTTGGTTCAGGCGCCGCGACTGTTCGCCGGCGAGGTCACCTTCGGCGACGTGACGCAGTCGTCGAGTGCGTTCTCCAACATCAGCGATTCGCTGTCCTTCTTCCGCAACGCCTACGACTCGTTCGCGGCCTACCGGGCATCCATCATCCGCCTGAACGGCATGGTTGAGACTGATCAGATCTCGCGCGAATTACCCAGTCTGGAAACGGTTCCCAGCACCGACGGGTCGGTGGAGTTGCGCCGGGTCGAGGTCCGCACACCCAGCGGCGCCCAACTGGTGGATCCGCTCGATCTGCGGCTGGAACCGGGCGAGGGTCTGGTGATCACCGGAGCTTCCGGCGCGGGTAAGACGACGTTGCTGCGTAGCCTCGCCCAGATGTGGCCGTACACCTCCGGCACCGTGATTCGCCCGCTGGACGGACACCAAACCATGTTCCTATCGCAGCTGCCCTATGTGCCGCTGGGTGACCTGCGCACCGTGGTGTCCTATCCGGCGAGTGCCGGCGATATCTCCGACGAGGACCTGCAGCAGATATTGGCCAGGGTCGCGCTGTCGCATCTGACCGGCCGACTCAATGAGGTGCAGGACTGGGCCAAGGTGCTCTCGCCGGGTGAGCAGCAACGGGTGGCATTCGCCCGGGTGCTGCTCAACAAGCCCAGAGCGGTCTTCCTCGACGAGGCCACCTCCGCGCTCGACGAGGGTCTGGAATACGCGGTGTACGACCTGGTGCGGACCGAGTTGCCGAACACGATTCTGGTGAGCGTCAGCCACCGGCCGAGCGTGGAGCAGCATCACCAACGCCACCTCGAGTTGCTCGGCGAGGGTGCGTGGCGACTGGGCGGAGTGGAACCCGCCGCACCGGTAACGGTCTAGCGCCGCAGGAGCAGCCAGATGGAATTGTTCAAGCCCTCCCTGGATTGGGCCAATGCGATTCCGGACTCCCTACTGTGGGCGGCCAAGGCCTGGGTGATCACCGCGGCGGTGGCTGTGGTGGTCCTGGTCCTGCTGGCCCGCTACACCACCTGGGGACGGCAGTTCTGGCGGGTTACCGGCGACTACTTCCGCGGTCGCGACGCCGTGGTGGTGTGGGCGTGGCTGGGGGTGCTGCTGTTCTCGACGCTCATCTCGGTGCGACTCGATGTGCTGCTGAGCTACCAGGCCAACGACCTCTACTCCTCGCTGCAGGTGGCCTTCGAGGGCAACGCGGCAGGCAATGGTGCCGTTCGCGAATCCGGCGTCTCCGGTTTCTGGGCTGCGATCGTCACCTTCGGACTGATCGCGGCTATCTACATCAGCCGGTATCTGCTCGATATCTATCTGATGCAGCGGTTCATCATCCGGTGGCGGGTGTGGCTGACCGACCGCCTCACCTCCGACTGGGTCTCCGGTGACGCGTTCTATCGTGGCCGGTTCCTGGATGATCCGGTCGACAATCCGGATCAGCGCATCCAACTCGACATCGACTCGTTCACCGGGTGTACCGGACAGGGCACCAACACCCCGACGGTGGGAACCTCGGCGACGTTGCTGTTCGGTGCGATCAACTCGCTGGTGTCGGTGGTGGCGTTCACCCCGATTCTGTGGGGCCTGTCCGGGCCGCTGACGCTGTTCGGAATCACCGTCGGGCATGCGCTGTTCTGGATCGCCCTGGCCTATGTGTTCGCCACGACAGTGATCGCATTCTGGATCGGCCGACCACTGATCCGGTTCAGCTTCCGCAACGAGATGACCAACGCGGCATTCCGGTACGCGTTGGTGCGGATGCGCGACGCGGCCGAGGCGATCAGTTTCTACCGGGGCGAGCGAGCCGAAAAGGCCGTGTTGCGAACGCGTTTCCGTGCCGTGATCGCCAACTACCGCGGTTTTGTGGCGCGGAGCCTGACCCTGCTCGGGTGGAATCAGGCGATCTCCCAGATCATCAACCCGCTGCCGCTGATCGTGCAGGCGCAGCGATTGTTCCGCGGCCAGATCACCTTCGGTGACGTGACGCAGTCAGCCGCCGCCTTCAGCAATGTGCACGACTCGCTGTCGTTCTTCCGGGCGGTCTACGACTCGTTCGCCTCCTACCGAGCCACCATTATCCGGCTCGACGGATTGGTCGAGGCCAACGATCAGGCCAGGCAGATGCCCCGGCTGCTGGTAGCCGAAAGCCCTGACGGCGCATTGGAATTGGATGATCTGGAGGTGCGCAATCCGGCCGGCCGGCAATTACTCGAACCCCTCGATCTGCGGCTCGAGCCGGGCGATTCGTTAATGATCACCGGGCCGTCCGGTGCCGGTAAAACCACGCTTCTGCGCAGCATTGCGCGGCTGTGGCCGTATGCCAGCGGCACCGTACGCCAACCAGGCGGCGACCGCGACGCGATGTTCCTGTCCCAGGTGCCGTATCTGCCGCTCGGCGATCTGCGGTCGGTGCTGTGCTATCCCGATGATGCGGCGGACATCGGCGACGAGAAACTGATCGCCGCACTCGACGAGGTGTCGCTGGGCCACCTCGGCACCCGGCTCAACGAGGATATCGACTGGTCCAAGACGCTGTCGCCCGGCGAGCAACAGCGCGTCGCGTTCGCGCGGGTGCTGGTGCAGGAGCCGACGGTGATCTTTCTCGACGAGTCCACCTCGGCCCTCGACGAGGGTCAGGAGTTCACCCTGTACCGACTGCTGCGCACCCGGCTGCCGAAGACCATCATGGTCTCGGTCACCCACCGCAACACCGTCAAGAAGCACCACAACTGTCACCTGCGCCTGCGCGGCGACGGCGGGTGGGAAGTGGACCGCGAACCCGCTCAGGTGTGACGCGCGCCCGCCGCCGCGTGCGCGCCTGCCCGGCGACCGAAGAACGACCCCTCGCCGAGTTGGGTGCCGCTGGAGTAGCCCTTGCCGTCCTGGGCGATATTCGACGCGCAGGTGCCGGCGGCGTACAGCCCGCCGATCACGCTACCGTCCTCCCGAAGCACCTCACCGTCGACGTCGGTGGCCAGACCACCCACGGTGAAGCCCGAATACATCGCTTTGCCCAGCGATAGGTCAAACACCGCCCACGGCGCTTTGTCTTGTGGCGCAAGGTATTCCGGCTGTTTGTGGAACTCCGGGTCTTCACCGTTGGCCGCGTGTTTGTTGTAACTGTCCAGCGTCGCGACCAGATTCCCCTCGGGGATTCCCAGCGCGGACTCCATCTCCTCGACCGTCTCGTAGCCGTCGATGAACTTGATCAGCGGGAACTCCGGGCGCTGCAGGTGATCCTCGTCGACGATCAGGAAGGCGGCGTGATCCGGCTGCTCCATCACGAAGCCCGAGGTGCGGGAATGGTAGGACTCCTCGGCCACGAACCTCCTACCGAGTTTGTTCACGATGAGCCCGGTCAGCAGGATCGCCGGCGGATACACCGGAGCGGTGATGAAGGACTGCTCCATGTGTTTGGTGGCGCCGCCCGCGGAGACGCCAAGGCGGATGCCCAGACCGTCGTCGTAGGTGTTGCCGAGAACGAACGGCTTCTCGGCGAGTTCCGGGGTGAACTTCGCCACCATCTCCGGGTTCATCACGAACCCGCCCGCGGCGATCACCACCGCCCTGGCGCGAATGGTTCCGGTCTCGCTGAATCGCTTCCATGACACACCGACAACGTTGCCGTCTTGGGTCACCAGGTTCGTCGCGCCGGTCTCGTAGCGGATCTCGATGTCGAGTTCGGCGGCCCGTTTCACCAACAGGTCGATCACCATGGCCGCGCCCTGGGTGTCGCCGGGCACCGGAACCTTGTGTCCCCGCGGCGCCGGGACGGCCATGTCCTTGTATGGCCACACCTTCTCGTTGCCGGTGTACATCAACCCCTGGGTGCCGGGTTGGATGACCGCTTTCTCCGGGTAGTAGCTGCGCTCGAACGCGATTCCGAGGTCTTCGAGCCAGTTGAAATGCTCGACGCTGTCCTCGCAGTAGGCGCGGATCTTGTCGTGCTCGGGTTCGCGCGACATCGCAACCAGGTACTTGTACATCTCCTCGGCGCTGTCGGGGTGTCCGGTGGCCTCCTGTACTGCGGTGCCGCCACCGAGATAGAAGTGGCCGCCGGCCAATGCGGTGGTGCCACCGGCGACGGCGGCGCGTTCCAGGACCAGCACGCGGGCACCGTCGGCGGCCGCGGTCACCGCCGCGCACCCGCCCCCGATACCGAAACCGATCACGACGACGTCGACATCATCGGACCATTCGGTCACGGTCGCGGCGTCGACGGTATCCGGAATATCAAGTCCGCTCATTCCGGTGAGGATATCGCCGCGGCGACCCCCTGGCTAGAACGTGTTCTAGTTTGACCGCAATCAGTTCCGGGCGGCGGCGTTGACCACC
The DNA here is from genome assembly GCA_037138275.1 of Mycobacteriaceae bacterium. GTDB lineage: Bacteria > Actinomycetota > Actinomycetes > Mycobacteriales > Mycobacteriaceae > Mycobacterium. Next base: position 5,405 of record JBAXIR010000083.1, read on the forward strand.
GGGTTGTTGAGCGCGCTGTTGACCGCCGCAGTCACCGCAATGCTGTCCTCACGCAGTTGCTGACCGGTGGCCTGCCAGGACACCGCAGCCGGCAGTCGGCCCCAGGTGCTGTTGAAAATGCCGACCATCACGGCCTTGCCATCGGCGGTCGGCACGTAGACCGGGCCGCCGGAGTCGCCCCTCTGGCTGACCACACCGTTGGTCATGGTGAACCAGCCGTTGTTGATCCGTTCGACGGTGCCGCAACTCTCGCCCGTCACGATGCCGAAGTGGCAGACCTGTTGGCCGACGGCCATGGGCACGACCGAGTCGGCCACCAGTGCCCGGCCACCCGGGAGAAGATTATTGACGACCACGTCGGCGTTCAGAGTGATGGTCTCGTAATCGGAGATCACCTGATCAACGCGTACCACCGAGCCGTCGGGGGTGTTGTCCCGGGAGGTGGTCACCACGCCGATGAGTCGACCGTTGCGATCGGTGACCGGGCCATTACCGCGGCAGTGCCCGGCCGAGAACGCGATCCGGGCAACCGGATCCACGAAGCCCAGGGTGCACATGGTGGATTGCTGACGAATTTCCATCCCCGGGAAGACCGTGACCGCCCTATCGGCCGAATCGGCGGAGGCGGCCGGGGTGACCGCGGCGGCTAACGCTGCGCCCGCGGCGGCGGCGAGGACGAGGTTTCGCAGGAAGCGGGTCAAGCTACACCTCGATCGGTCTCGGACGCGCGAACGGCGCGGTCGCAACAATGTGTCGACTGTGTATCGGGGTTGCGCCCCGATCGTTACCGACTATTTGTTGCGGGTCCGCGCCGTCCGGCGTTAAGAGACCTCAGGTGCAGGTCAGGGGATGTTGATGACCTGCCCGACCTCGATATGGTCGGGGTTGGCGATGTTGTTGAACGTGGCCAGTTCCTGGTAGCGGTTACCGTCGCCGAGATACTGCTTGGCGATGTTGAACAGGGTGTCCCCCGATGCGACGGTGTGCGTGCGTACCTCATTGGCGACCGGAGCGATCTCGACCTTCTCCTCCACCAGTGGCGGCGGCGGGGCGTCCGTCTCAGTGCGCGAGTTCCACGCCGCACCATCGGCGGAGTAGAGCACCAGGTTGCGATCGTCCTGCAGAACCAGTTTGACGTCCTTTTTGCCCTTGGTGTCGGTGTTCCAGATCGGCTTGTCGCTGGCATAGAGCACGAAGTTGCCGTCGGACTGGACCTCGGCACGATCGCCGCCCTCGCCGTTGGTGCCGGTGGCCCAGATGGCCTCCCCGCGCGCCGCGAGGACGAGGTTGCCGTCATCCTGCAATGTCAGGGTGTACGCCCCGTTGTTGGATGTCAGCGAATCGCCCCGACTCAGTTTCTGTCCTGCGGTGAGTGTGTCTCCCACGAGTGTTTTCCTCCTCATATGCCGCCCTCCTACACGGGCGGACCGTGGCCGAGCCTACTGGAGAAATGCACCGTGGCGGCGGGACGGGGGTGAACGACGAGGTTAACGAACCTACGAATCGAACCCCAGGCCAAGCCGGTCCAGGGTGCGCAGCAGAACGTTGCGGCGACCGGCATTGTGATCGGCCCGATCTAAAGACTGCCGGGTCAGAAGAATTCCGATGCTGGCGAGCGGTTCGGGCGGAAACGGCAGCGGTCGTTTGCGCACCATCTGCAGTTCGGTGCGCTCGGTGGGGCGACCGTCGAGCAGGTCCAGGCAGACGTCGGCGGCGAACCGCGATGCCCCCACGCCCAGGCCGGTGAATCCGTTCACGTAGGCGATCCGCCCCTTCCCGGCCATCCCCCAGTGCGCGCAGAACCGGGTGCTGGTGTCGATGGGCCCGGCCCAGCGGTGGCTGAACCGGACGTCGTCGAGTTGCGGGAAGGTCAGGAAGAAGTGCGCGGCGATCTTGCGGAACGACTCCGGCCGGTCCTCGTGGCGGGGGTCCACCCGGCGGCCCCAGTGGTACATCGCGTCGTAACCGCCCCACAGCATCCGGTTGTCGGCCGAGAGCCGGTAGTAGTGAAACTGGTTTCCGCAGTCGCTGATGCCCTGGCGCCCGCGCCAGCCGATCCGGTCCAATTGTTCGGCGCTCAGCGGTTCAGTGCCCAGCACATGGTCGTACACCGGCACGGTATGCAGCCGGTTGCGCTTGAGCAGGCTGGGAAAGACGTTGGTGGCCAACACCACTCGCTTTGCGGTGATGGGCCCCGACGCGGTGGTGACGGTGACACCGCCCGCCTCAGGGTTGATGCCGTCGGCTGCGGTGTGCTCAAAAATCTGCACACCCTTGCCCGCGCAGGCACGGGCGAGTTCGAAGACGAGCCGGGCGGGGTCGACGATCGCAGTGGTATCCGCCGAGAACAACCCGGCCAGGTAGGTGGGTGAGTTCACCTCGGCACGCACCGCCGCCTGGTCGAGGAACTGGCCCTCGCCGGCGTCGGCCGATTCCCGCAGCCAGGGCACCTGATGCGCTTCGGTGGCCACCGCGAGCATGCCGGTGCGCTGCCAGTTGACCTGCATGGAGTACTTCTCGATATCGGCCGCCATGCCGTTGAGGTTGGCCATGCCCAGACGCTCGAGGTGGTCGAACTCCTCGGGCCACCGGGACTTCCCGTTCGCGGTTCCGTGGGTGAGGCTCGCGTCGACGAAACCGCCGTTGCGGCCCGAGGCCGCCCAGCCGATCTGTTCGGCTTCGATCAGTACGACCCGGGCGCCGGGATCACGCTCGGCGGCGTGCAGGGCAGTCCACAGTCCGGTGTATCCGCCACCGACCACGAGCAGATCGCAGGTCGTCGCACCGCGCAGGGCCGGATAGTCAGGTCTAGGTATGTCCAGCCACATCGACCCGAAAACAGCCGGCGCCAGCGCCCGTTCGATCAGTCGCGAGTCGACGTCGCGGTCGAAAACGATGCGCACTGATCCATGGTGCCACGGCCGGCGGGTTCCCAGCCCGGAGGTCCGAAGATGTAGCCCAGCTTGTCGCGCCAGGTGGTGGCCGAGCGGACGTCATGGGCGATCGCCACGTACTCGCGGGTCTCCAGCTTCCAGATGTTGTCGGTATTCACCGGTTTGGTGAGTCCGTAATGCGGGCGGAACACCTCGGGCTGGAAGGTGCCGAAGATCCGGTCCCAGATGATGAGGATGCCGCCGTAGTTGCGGTCCAGGTATAGCTGATCCATCCCGTGGTGCACCCGGTGGTGTGACGGGGTGTTGAAGAGGAACTCGATCGGTCGCGGCAGTGCCCCGATGTGCTCGGTGTGGATCCAGAACTGGTAGACCAGGTTGATCGAGAAACTGGTGAACACCATCCACGGCGGAATTCCCAACAGCGGCAACGGGATCCACATGATCAACTCGCCGCTGTTGTTCCACTTCTGGCGCAGCGCAGTGGCGAAGTTGAAATAGCGGCTGGAGTGGTGGGCCTGATGGGTGGCCCAGATCAGCCGGACCCGGTGGGCGATCCGGTGGTAGGCGTAGAACAGCACGTCCACCCCGACGATCGCGATCACCCACGTGTACCAGTGCCGGGCCGACAGGTGCCAGGGCGCGACGTAGGCGTACAGCGCGCTGTAACCCAACAGCCCGAGGAACTTCCAGAACGCCATGGTGGCGACGGACCCCAGGCCCATGCCGATCGACGCTCGCGCATCCGCGGCCCGGTAGGACCCCGGGGCGGGACGATCCTGATCGTGCTCGAGCCGGCGCGCGGCGGTCCACTCAATGGTCAGGAACAGCAGGAAAAACGGCACGGCGAACAGCACCGGGTCCCGCATCGGCGGCGGTAGTGCGGACAGCAGCCCGGCGAGTCGATCCATGCGACACCTCCCGGGGCAAAGCCTAATCCGCCGGTCGGCGAGGTCTAATCCGCCGGTCGGCGAACGATATGCTGCGCACCGACCCGGAAGGTGCCCAGGCCATGCGCAAATGGTTGTTGCTGAGCGCCACCATCGTCGCCGAGGTCACCGGCACGCTGGCCCTACGAGCCTCCCAGGATCACCCGATCTGGCTCGTCCTGGTTGTCCTCGGCTACAGCGCCGCGTTCACGGGCCTGGCGCGGGTCTTACGGACCGGCATGCCGATCGGGGTGGCGTACGGCATCTGGGGCGCGGTCGGGACGGCATTGATCGCCGGGATCGCCACGGTCATTTTCGACGACCCACTGACCGTCCCGATCGTGGTCGGCATCGGCCTCATCATCGCCGGGGTACTCATGATCGAGTTCGGATCACATCCGAAGACGCCAGAGGATGCCGCACCATGATGTGGCTGGCATTGGCCGGCGCCATCATCATCGAGGTGTGCGCGACGCTGTCGATGCGCGCCTCCGACGGGTTCCGCAACCGGGCTTGGATCCTCCCGGTGGTGCTCGGCTACCTCGCCTCGTTCGCGCTGCTGTGGCTGACGCTTCGGTTGGGTATGCCGGTCGGGGTGGCCTACGGCCTGTGGACGGCATGCGGTGTGGCACTGGTCGCCCTGATCGGACGGGTGGTGTTCGCCGAACCGCTGACGCCGATGATGGTGGCCGGGATCGTCCTGATCATCGCCGGCGTGCTGACCATCGACTTGTCGGGTTCGCTGCACTGAGCGTCGGTCCACCAAGCAAGATGTCAATATGACCAACCCGGCACTGGCCGCACTCGCCCATCGGATGGGGGTGGCCACCGAGTACTACGACTGGGTGGGCCACCTGAAACCGGTCGAGGATTCGACGGTGGTGGCGGTGCTGGCCGCGTTGGGGATACAGGCAGATACCGAAGATGACTGTGCGGCAGCACTTTCCGACCAGGATCGACGATACTGGTCGCGGGCCTTGCCGCCGACGATTGTTACCCGGTCCGGCGCCGAAACCGCGGTCTGGGTGCACGTCACCCACGGTGACCCGGCGGATGTGTGGATCCGGCTGGAGGACGGCACCGCCCGCGGCGGACTACGCCAGGTCGACAACTTCACCGCGCCGTTCCACCTCGGTGACCGACTGGTCGGCGAGGCCTCATTCGTGCTACCGGCCGATCTTCCGCTGGGCTACCACCGGGTGTACCTGAACTCCGGCGCCGTCGAATCCCACACGCCACTGATCGTCACGCCGTCATGGTTGGGCCTGCCGGCCCGGATGGGCGATCGGCGGGCCTGGGGTCTGGCCACCCAGCTCTACAGCGTGACCTCCGCGGACTCCTGGGGCATCGGCGATCTGGTTGATCTCACCGACCTGGCGGTGTGGGCGGGTGCACGGCACGGTGCCGACTACGTTCTGGTCAACCCCCTGCATGCGGCCGCACCCACGTTGCTCATGGAACCCCAGCCCATGGAACCCCAGCCCATGGAACCCCAGCCCATGGAACCCTCGCCCTACCTGCCGACTTCGCGGCGCTTCGTCAGCCCGCTATACCTGCGGGTCGAGGCGATCCCGGAATTCGGGGCGATGGCCAAGCGGAGCCGGGTCCGGCGACTCCAGGCGGAGTGCTCGGCGCAGTCCCGCGCATCCGACACCATCGACCGCGACGGCGCCTGGGCCGCCAAGCGTGCGGCACTGATGTGTGTCTACGAGGTGCCGCGGTCGACGGGCCGGGAACTCGCCTTCGGGGCCTTCAAGGATCGGGAGGGCACCGCACTCGACGACTTCGCGGTCTGGTGCACACTGGCCGAGCAGTACGGCACCGATTGGCGGGCGTGGCCGCGCGGACTGCAGCACCCCGCGAACGCGGACGTCGCCGATTTCGCCGCCAAACACCACGGCGCGGTCGACTTCCACCGGTGGCTGCAGTGGCAACTCGACGATCAGTTGGCCGACGCCCAGTCCCAGGCGACCCGCGCCGGCATGGCGCTGGGCATCATGCACGATCTGGCGGTCGGGGTGCATCCCTCCGGAGCCGACGCGTGGTCGCTGCAGGATGTGCTGGCGCTCGGGGTGAATGCGGGTGCGCCGCCGGATGAGTTCAATCAGCTCGGCCAGGATTGGTCACAGCCACCGTGGCGGCCGGATCAGCTCGAAGAGCTTGCCTACCAACCGTTTCGGTCGCTGATCTCAGCGATCCTCCGGCACGCCGGCGGGGTGCGCATCGACCACATCATCGGCCTGTTCCGGCTGTGGTGGATCCCGCAGGGCGTACCGCCCACACAGGGCACCTATGTGCGTTATAACCACGACGCAATGATCGGCATCGTCGCGTTGGAGGCGCATCGGGCCGGTGCGGTTGTCGTGGGTGAGGATCTCGGCACGGTCGAGCCGTGGGTGCGCGATTATCTGCGCGACCGCGGCCTGCTGGGAACATCGATCCTGTGGTTCGAAATCGATGGGTACAGCCGGGGGCCGCTGGCGGCCGAGCACTGGCGAGACCTGTGCCTGTCCTCGGTGACCACCCACGACCTGCCTCCGACGCCGGGCTATCTGGCCGGCGAACACGTCCGGTTGCGGCACGCACTGGGTCTGCTGACCCGATCGCACGATGACGAGATGGCCGATCACCGCAACGAGCAGGCCGGGTGGATGGCGGAGTTGCGTCGGGTCGGACTGCTTGGGGCGGACGCCGACGCCGACGAAGCCGACGTCACCACCGCGCTGTACCGGTACCTGGGCCGCACCCCGTCCCGACTGCTGGCGCTGAGCCTGGCGGATGCGGTGGGTGAGCGGCGCACCCAGAACCAACCCGGCACCACCGACGAGTACCCGAACTGGCGGGTGCCACTGGCCGGGCCGGACGGCAACCGGATCTTCCTGGAAGACATCGTCACCGATCCCCGCGCCGCTGCACTGGCCGAGGTGCTGCG
>JBAXIR010000084.1:0-11857 GCA_037138275.1 Mycobacteriaceae bacterium
GGGAGACGCTGACCATCCGTCACGACAGCCTCGACCGCACCTCGTTCGTGCCCGGCGTGCTGCTTGCCGTGCGGCAGATCGCGCAGCGGCCCGGACTGACCATCGGTCTCGAACCACTGCTGGACCTGTGATATCTCGCGTCCAACTGCTCATCGCGTTCTTCTGCCTGGCACTGCTGGCCTACTTCGCGATGCTGACCCGCACCGCCGTCGCACTGATGCACACCGGTTCGCCGCCCGCCGTCGCACTCGGCATCGGCGTCCTGATCATGCCGGTGATCGGCGCGTGGGTTCTGGTGGCCACACTGCGGGCCGGCCTGGCCCATCAGCGGCTGGCCCGGCTTGCCGCCGAGGACGGGATGGAACTCGACGTCACCGACCTACCCCGGCTGCCGTCGGGCCGGATCCAGCGTGACGCCGCCGACGCGCTCTTCCAGACGACACGGGCCGAACTCGACGCCGACCCGGACAACTGGGTGCGCTGGTACCGGCTGGCGCGGGCTTATGACTACGCCGGTGATCGGGGCCGCGCCCGGGAGACGATGCGTAGGGCCGTGGCCATCCAGGCCACCAAGGTGCACTCGTGAGCACGCTCCTGGTCGTCCACCACACGCCGTCACCGGCCACCCGCGAACTCCTCGACGCCGTCCTCGCCGGAACCCGCGACCCCGAGATCACCGGCGTGGACGTGGTGGTCCGCCCGGCCCTTGCCGCCACCGTCTCCGACATGCTCGACGCCGACGGATACCTGTTCGGCACGCCTGCCAATTTCGGCTACATGTCTGGCGCGCTCAAGCACTTCTTCGACACGGTGTATTACCCGGTTCTGGATTATGTCGCCAACCGGCCCTACGGTCTGTGGGTGCACGGTAACAACGACACCGTCGGTGCCGTCAGTGCTGTCGGGCGCATCGCGACTGGCATGGCACTGGTCGCGTCAGCGGAGGTGCTGCAGGTGACCGGACCTCTCGACGCTGCCGTGCGACGTAAGGCATACGAGTTAGGCGGCACCCTGGCCGCCGTGCTGATGAAGTGAGGTAGGCATGTCCGTAATCGCCGATGTGGCGTTCGGGGCCGCGCCGATCGCCGGCGGGGTGTTGATGGGCGCGTTGGCGGGGACGATTAAGGGTCCCGATTATCGCGGGATGATCAAGGACGATCTGGAACTGCTCGAGAAGATTCCGCCCGAAGACGTCGAGTTGCGGGCCGCGCTGAAATCGAGCATCGACCTGCGGATCGCCGACCTGGTGGTCAGTACCGAGCGAACCCGTCAACTCCGCGATGCGGCGTCGTCCTATAGGGGCAACTGGCGCGACGGCGTGTTGTTTTTGTGTGCTGCGTTGTTCACCTTCGTGTGGTGGAACGTGCCGCACGATCGGACCAATTGGTTGGTGACGCTGATCTTCCTCATCGTGCTCTCTGTCGTCCTCGGCCTGTATTCCGTGCGTGGCGTCGTGCGCGAGTTGAGGAGGTCCCGCAAAAACGAGGACCTGCAAGAGTCAGGTGACTAACGTCGCCGTGAAGAATTCGGCCATCGCCTGCCAGTGCCGTCCGGCGGCTGCCTCGTCGTAGGGCCCATTGTCGGGAACCGCGAATCCATGCGCCGCGGAATACCACTCGATGGTGTGCTCGACGCACGCCGCAGTCAGCGCGGCGTCGAGCACCTCCGACTGCTCCGGTGTGTAGGACGCGTCGTTCTCCGCGGCCCCGACGTACACCGCGGCGGTGATCGCCGGTGCCAGCAGGTGCGGACTGCCCGGGTCGCCTTCGGCGGCCAGTCCGCCGCCGTGAAACGACATCGCCGCGGCCACCCGGTCCGGCACCCGGCCGGCGACCATCAGTGAGGTGCGGCCACCCATGCAGTAGCCGGTCGTACCGAACCGCTGCCCGGAGACCTCCGGCCGCGCCGCCAGATAGTCGAAGTACGCACCCGCGTCGGCGGCCATCACCTCCGGGGTGATTGCCTTCATCATCGCGAACAACCGGTTGCGTTCGCCCTTGTCACCGAAAACGCCTGCCATATCGAACGGCGCCCAGTCGCCGCTGCGGTAGTACACGTCGGGAACCAGGACCGCGTAACCCTGCGCGGCCAGCCTGGCGGCCATCTCCCGGAAGGCCGGCCGGGCGCCGCCGGCATCGGGATACATCACTATCCCGGGCCACGGGCCCGCTCCCTCGGGGATGGCCAGGGTGACGGGGCAGGTGCCGTCGGGCATGACGATCGAGTCGGTGATGGTCGGCATGGCACCGTTTCTACTCCCCGGACCCGGACGTAAGCTGATCGGCGTGCCCATTGCGACCCCGTACGAGGATCTTCTACGCCTTGTGCTTGAGCACGGCACACCAAAATCCGACCGCACCGGCACCGGCACCCGCAGTGTGTTCGGCCACCAGTTGCGCTACGACCTCTCGGCCGGCTTTCCGTTGATCACCACCAAGAAGGTGCACCTGAAGTCGGTGGTCTACGAGCTGCTGTGGTTCCTGCGAGGCGACTCCAACGTCGAGTGGCTGCAGCAACACGGTGTCACCATCTGGGACGAATGGGCTTCTCCCACAGGCGATCTCGGACCGGTCTACGGCGTGCAATGGCGGTCCTGGCCCACGCCGAGCGGTGAGCATATCGACCAGATCAGCACCGCGCTGGAGCAGTTGCGCACCGACCCGGACTCCCGGCGCATCATCGTCTCGGCGTGGAACGTCGCCGACATTCCACGGATGGCGTTGGCGCCATGTCATGCCTTCTTCCAGTTCTATGTCGCCGACGGCAAGCTCAGCTGCCAGCTGTATCAGCGCAGCGCGGACCTTTTCCTCGGGGTGCCGTTCAACATCGCCAGCTACGCGCTACTGACCCACATGATGGCCGCCCAGGCAGGCTTGGGCGTGGGCGACTTCATCTGGACCGGTGGCGACTGCCACATCTATGACAACCACGTCGCGCAGGTCACCGAACAGCTCAGCCGCGACCCACGGCCGTACCCGCAACTTGTTCTGGCGAGGCGTGATTCGATCTTCGACTACACCTATGACGATGTCGAGATCCTCAACTACGACCCGCACCCGGCCATCAAGGCCCCGGTCGCGGTCTAGGAAACACCCATGACCGTCGGCCTGATCTGGGCCCAGTCGACCTCCGGCGTGATCGGCCGCGACGGCGCCATCCCGTGGCACCTGCCCGAGGATCTGGCCCGGTTCAAGACGCTGACCATGGGCCACACCGTGGTGATGGGCCGGCGCACCTGGGACTCGCTGCCGGCGCGCTTTCGGCCACTGCCCGGCCGACGCAATGTCGTCCTCACCCGCAACAGCGGCTTTGAGGCGCCCGGTGCTGAGGTCTTCGGCTCGATCGACGATGCCATCGATGATCAGACCTGGGTGATCGGCGGGTCGGAGATTTACCACCTCGCACTTCCGGTGGCCACTCGCTGCGAGGTCACCGAAGTGGAGATCGACCTGCAACTCGAGGATGACGACGCGCTGGCGCCGGTGCTCGAGGAGTCCTGGATCGGCTCCTCGGGTGACTGGCAGGACAGCACTTCGGGTCTGCGCTACCGGTTCCACAGCTTCCTGCGGCCGTGAGGCTCAGCGCCGCCCAGGCCCGCCGGGTCGCGGTGGCCGCTCAGGGTTTCCACGACCCCCGCCCGTCCGGCCCGGTGACCCGCCCGCACCTGCGCCGTCTGATCGGCCGGATTCAGGTGCTGCAACTGGATTCGGTGTCGGTGGCGGTGCGCGCGCACTACGCACCGATGTTCAGTCGTATGGGTCCCTACGACCGCGATCTGCTCGACGCCGCGGCGTGGAGTCACAGCGCCCGATCGCCTCGGCTGCTGGTGGAGTACTGGGCGCACGAGGCGGCGCTGATGGCGATCGAGGACTGGCCACTGCTGCGGTGGCGGATGCGCGAATACACCGGTGGCCGTTGGGGAGTCGAGATCGTCGAGAAAAATCCGCGACTCGTCGACGATGTCGTGGCTGCCGTCGTCGAACTCGGCCCGAGCACCGCCGGCCAGATCGAGGCGCACCTGCAGAGCGCGCCCAAGCGTGGCAAGGGTGCCTGGTGGAACCGCACTGATACCAAATGGGTGGCCGAGGCGCTGTTCGCCTCAGGGGTGTTGACGACGGCGCACCGCACCGGATTCGCCCGGCACTACGACCTTGTCGAACGCGTGCTGCCCGCCGACGTGGTGGCTCGCCAGGTCGACGACGTCGAGGCGGTTCGGGAGTTGACGCTGCGCGCGGCGACCGCACTGGGCGTGGCTACCGAAGCCGATATCCGCGATTACTTCCGGCTGCGGCCCGGCCAGTCCAAGTCCGCCATCGCGGACCTGGTGGCCACCGGCGAACTGGAACCCGTGCAGGTTGACGGCTGGACGGCACCGGCTTACCTGCGGGCCGGTCAGCCGGTACCGCGCGCCGACCGGGGAACCGCCCTGCTGTGCCCCTTCGACCCGCTGATCTTCTTCCGGCCCCGGATCGAGCGATTGTTCGGTTTCCACTACCGCATCGAGATCTACACCCCGGCCGCCAAACGTCGGTTCGGCTACTACGTGTGGCCGCTGCTGCTCGACGGGGACCTGGTCGCCCGGGTGGATCTCAAGGCCGACCGGTCCGCCGGTGTGCTTCAGGTGATCGGGGCTTTCATCGAGCCGGGTCAGGACGCGCGCCGGGTCGCTGACGCCATGGCTGGGGAGTTGCAGACGATGGCTACGTGGCTGGGACTGGCCGGTGTGACGGCGGGTGAGCGCGGCGATCTGGCCGGGGCACTGCGTCGGGCGCTGTGAGAAGCCCGCGCCGTCGCTGACCCCGGCGATCCAGCGGGTAACCTCAGTGTCCGTGAGCAGCAGCGGATTCGACGCCGGCGCCCGCCTGGGCACCGTTCTGACCGCGATGGCAACCCCCTTCACCCCTGACGGCGCGGTGGACGTCGAGACCGCCGCCCGCCTGGCCGCCCGTCTGGTCGACTCCGGGTGCGACGGACTGGTGCTGTCCGGCACCACCGGCGAATCGCCGACCACCAGCGATGCCGAGAAACTCACCCTGCTGCGCGCGGTGCTGGAGGCTGTCGGCGACCGCGCCCGCGTCATTGCCGGCGCCGGAAGCTACGACACCGCGCACAGCGTGCACCTGGCCAAAGCCTGCGCGGCCGAGGGCGCCCACGCGCTGCTGGTGGTGACGCCGTACTACTCCCGGCCGCCGCAGAGCGGACTGGTGGCACACTTCAGCGCCGTCGCCGACGCCACCGAGTTGCCGATCGTGCTCTACGACATTCCGCCGCGTTCCATGGTGCCGATCGAATGGGACACCATGCGCACACTGGCACGCCATCCCAATATCGTGGCCGTCAAGGACGCCAAGGCCGATCTGAACGGCGCCGCACAGGTGATGGCCGAGACCGGCCTGGCCTACTACTCGGGGGATGACGCATTGAACCTGCCCTGGCTTGCCGTGGGTGCGGTCGGATTCATCAGCGTCTGGGCTCACGTCGCGGCAAGTCAACTGCGAGATATGTTGACCGCCTTCAACTCCGGCGATATTGCGACCGCACGCAAGATCGCGGTCACGCTCAGCTCGCTGAACGCCGCCCAGATCCGTCTCGGGGGAGTCACCCTGGCCAAGGCGGGCCTGCGACTGCAGGGATTCGACGCCGGTGATCCCCGGCTCCCGCAGATGCCCGCCACGGCAGCCCAAGTCGATGAGCTGGCTGCCGATATGCGTGCGGCAGCAGTACTGCGATGACCCAGCCGATGCTTCCGCCTGCCCCACTTGCCGCAGGTGCGCTGCGCGTCACCGCGCTTGGCGGTATTGGTGAAATCGGCCGCAATATGACGGTTTTCGAGCATCTGGGCCGATTGCTCATCGTCGACTGTGGGGTGCTGTTCCCCGGGCATGACGAGCCCGGAGTCGACCTGATCCTGCCCGACATCCGCCATGTCGAAGACCGCCTCGACGATATTGAGGCGCTGGTACTCACCCACGCGCACGAGGACCATATCGGCGCGATCCCGTACCTACTCAGGCTGCGCGGCGACATCCCGGTGGTCGGCTCCAAGTTCACCCTGGCCCTGGTTGCGGCAAAATGCCGAGAGCACCGCATCAAGCCGAAGTTCATCGAAGTGGCTGAGGGACAACGCAGTACGCACGGGGTGTTCGAGTGCCAGTACTTCGCGGTCAACCATTCGATTCCGGATGCGTTGGCGATCGCGATCCATACCGGCGCCGGGACGGTGCTGCACACCGGCGACATCAAACTCGACCAACTGCCGCCCGACGGCCGACCCACCGATCTGCCGGGAATGTCGCGTCTCGGTGACGCCGGTGTCGATCTGTTCCTCTGCGACTCCACCAATGCTGAGATCCCCGGTGTCGGACCGTCGGAGAGCGAAGTCGGTCCGACTCTGCACCGGCTCATCCGGGGTGCCGACGGACGACGCGTCATCGTGGCCTGCTTCGCCTCCAACGTCGACCGGGTCCAGCAGATCATCGACGCCGCCGTGGCATTGGGACGGCGGGTCTCCTTCGTCGGCCGTTCGATGGTCCGCAACATGGGCATCGCCAAAGAGTTGGGGTTCCTCAACGTCGCCGACGACGACCTCATCGACATCGCCGCCGCCGAGATGATGGCACCCGAGCGACTCGTGCTCATCACCACCGGCACCCAGGGCGAGCCACTGTCTGCGCTGTCGCGGATGTCGCGCGGGGAACATCGCAGCATTTCGATCACCGCCGACGACCTGATCATCCTGTCCTCCTCGCTGATCCCCGGGAACGAAGAAGCCGTCTACGGCGTCATCGACGCGCTGTCGAAGATCGGCGCGCGGGTGGTCACCAATCAGCAAGCCCGCGTGCATGTTTCAGGCCACGCGTATGCAGGTGAACTGCTTTTCCTTTATAACGCTGTGCGGCCGCGCAATGTGATGCCGGTCCACGGCACCTGGCGGCACCTTCGGGCGAACGCCAAACTCGCGGTGAGTACCGGCGTGCTGGAGGATTCGATCATGCTGGCCGAGAACGGTGTCAGTGTGGACCTGATGGCGGGCGTGGCCAAGATCGCGGGTTCGGTTCCGGTGGGCAAGGTGTTCATCGATGGTCTGGTCTCCGGCGACGTCGGCGAGGCGACCCTGGGCGAGCGACTAGTCCTGAGTTCGGGTTTCATCGCCGTCACAGTGGCCGTACACCGGGGGACCGGCAAGATCGCGGCACCACCGCATCTGTACTCCCGCGGTTTTTCCGAGGACCCCAAGGCACTGGACTCGGTTGCTCAGAAAGTCGTCGACGAACTGGAGTCGCTGGCCGCCAACAAGGTGACCGATCCGTTGCGGATCGCCCAGGCGGTGCGCAGGACGGTCGGCAAGTGGGTGGGCGAGGTCTATCGCCGCCAACCCATGATCGTGCCGACGGTGCTGGAGATCTAGCGCTTGTTCACGAAACCGGCGTCCACCGGTAGTGCGACACCGGTGACATAGCGCGCGGCATCGGACACCAGCCAGAAGACGGCGTTGGCGATATCTTCGGGTTCCAGGGTCTGCACCGGAAGGGCGTTGGTCATATCCGGTCCGGCATGGTCCAACTGGGCCAGTCCCTCCAACCAGGACCGGGTGAACTCGTTGTCGATCATCGGTGTGTTGACCCCGGCCGGGTGCACGGAATTGACCCGGATGTTGTATGCGGCAAGGAAATTGGCGTAGGCGCGCATCAGGCCGACGACGCCGTGCTTGGCCACGGTGTAGCCGAGCGATCCGCCCATCGGGGCACCGATGCCCACCAGGCCGACCACCGAACTGGTCAGCACGACCGATCCGCCATCGCCCTGTTTGATCAGCGGTCGCATCGCCACGTCGACGGTGTTGTACACACCGGTGAGGTTGACGTCGAGGACGTCCTGCCAGGCGTTCGCATCGGTCATCGGGGCGATCCCGGCGTTGGCGATCACGATGTCGAGCCGGCCGAGTTCGGCGATGCCCTCGGCCAGTGCGGTTTTCAGGCCTGCCCGGTCGCGGACGTCGGCTTGCCGGGCGACAATCCGCGCTCCGGTGTCCTCGACGAGTTTGACCGTGGCCGCGAGATCGTCGGGTGTGGCCAGTGGGTAGGGAACGCTGGCGATCTGATCGCACAGATCGACCGCGATGATGTCGGCACCCTCCGAGGCCAGTTTGACCGCGTGTGCGCGGCCCTGACCGCGGGCCGCGCCGGTGATGAAGGCGACTTGACCGTCCAGTGCACCCATGAAATCAGGCGCGCAACTGGCCCTTGGCCGGGTCACCGGCCGCAATGGGCTCGAGCATTTTGATATCGGGCGCGCCGGCGAGGTGCTCGCCGATCGCGCCGAACAGGACGCCGATGGCCGGCGCGGTGCCGTGGGCCTTGAGCGCATCGGCGTCGGCCCACTGTTCGACGAACACGAAGGTGTCGCCCGTCTGGTGCAGCGAGTACAACTCACAGCCCGGTTCGTCGTGGACCGCTTCAATAGCCTGCACGCAGGCGGCGCGCACGGTGTCGGTGGACTCCGGCTTGGCGGTGAACGAGGCGACGACGACGACCGGCATGTGTTTGGCTCCTTGGGCGGTGGGGGTGTCCGCAGACCACCGTAAAGGCAGGCTGCTCGTAATGTGGCCGATGAACGAAAGGCCACCGTAGTGGAGCAGAGCACCGATAAGAAGTCGTTGTACATGACGGTCCTGATGACTCCGGACATGGCGAATTTCGCCGGCAAGGTCCACGGCGGCACTCTGCTGAAGTTTCTGGACCAGGTGGCGTACTCGTGTGCCAGCCGGTACGCGGGCACCTATGCGGTGACCCTGTCGGTGGACCGCGTGCTGTTCCGGGACGCCATCCTGGTGGGGGAGTTGGTGTCTTTCTCGGCCACCGTGAACTACACCGGCCGCACCTCACTTGAGGTGGGCATTCGGGTCGATACCGAGAATATTCGGGACGGCACCCGCCGACACACCAACAGTTCCTACTTCACCATGGTGGCCGTTGACGATGCCGGAAACCCGGTCGCGGTTCCACAGCTGGTCCCGGTCACGGAGTTGGAGCGCACCCGCCACGATGCGGCCCTGGCCCGCCGGAGTGCCCTGAGGTCTGCTTTCGCCGATTGATTGCGGTCTGGCAACGGCGCGCCGCGAGATCCGTGTTGCGGGTGGTGCAGATGGGACTAGAGGGACTAATCTTCCCCGCATGGCGAATAAGACGGCCGCTCGCTCTGGCGTGCGAACGACCAGTTCAAAGGGCAAAACTCAACCGGCGAAGCCGGCCCAGGCGCGCCGCAAAACCCCGGCCCGCAAGCCTGCCGCGCCAGCCAAGAAGGGCCCGTCGACGTTCGCCGTCGCGACCGCGGCCAGCGGCCGGGCCGCCCGTGCGACCTGGTTCCTGGTGGCCCGGGGTGCCGGATCGACGGCGCGTTCGGTCGGCCGCGCCCGCGATATCGAACCCGGACATCGCCGCGACGGTGTCGCTCTGGCACTGATGGCACTCGCCGTGATCATTGCCGCGGCGTCCTGGTTCGACGCCGCCCGCCCGGTCGGAGCGTGGATCGATACGGGCCTGCGGACCTTTGTTGGCGGGGCGGTGGTCCTGCTGCCGTTGCTGATCGCCGCCATCGCGGTGATCCTCATGCGCACTGAGCCCTATCCGGAAGCCCGTCCGCGTCTGGTCCTGGGTTCGGCGATGATCGCCCTGCCGGTTCTGGGCCTGTGGCACCTGTGGTCGGGCTCTCCCGCCGACCCGGCCGCCCGGCAACGTGCGGGCGGTTTCATCGGGTTCGCCATGGGCGGCCCCCTGTCGGACGGGCTGACGGCGTGGATCGCCGCACCGTTGTTGATCGGTGCCGCGCTGTTCGGCGTGTTGTTGATCACCGGCACCACCATTCGCGAACTTCCCGCGACGCTCTACACCATGTTCGCCACTCGCGGCCGCTACGCGGACGACTTCGACGACGACTACCCCGACGGTATTGACGACGAAGCAGCGTTGCATAACGCCAAAGATGGTGCAGCCGAGGACTTCTCGGACGGTTACTACGACGATCCGCGCGCCTACAGTGCCGACGAATCGCAATCCTGGCCCGGTGCTGCGGGTCCGGTCGGAACACCGTATGACAACTACCCCCTCGATGAACCGGCCACCGGGATGTCTACCGTCACCGAACCGATCAGACCCCGCCGTAAGAAGCCCGCCGCTCCCAACTCCGAGACACCCAAGGCAGAGACACCCAAGACCGAAAAACTGAGGCAGGAGACCAAGGCGATCGGCCGCGTGGTGGACGGTCCCTACTCCCTGCCGTCACTGGATCTGCTGATCGCCGGTGACCCACCCAAGCGGCGCAGCTCGGCCAACGATCAGATGGTGGACTCCATCACCTCGGTTCTGCAGCAGTTCAAGGTGGACGCCGCCGTCACCGGTTGCACCCGCGGGCCGACCGTCACCCGCTACGAGGTGGAACTTGGCCCCGGGGTCAAGGTCGAGAAAATCACTGCGCTGCAACGCAATATCGCCTACGCGGTGGCCACCGAGAGCGTTCGGATGCTGGCGCCGATCCCCGGCAAATCCGCCGTCGGCATCGAGGTGCCCAACACCGACCGCGAAATGGTCCGACTGGCCGACGTGCTGACCGCCGCCTCGACCCGCCGCGACCACCACCCGCTGGTCATCGGTCTCGGCAAGGACATCGAGGGTGATTTTATCTCGGCCAACCTGGCGAAGATGCCGCACCTGCTGGTGGCCGGCTCCACCGGATCCGGCAAGTCCAGCTTCGTCAACTCGATGCTGGTGTCGCTGCTGACCCGGGCCACACCGGAAGAGGTGCGGATGATCCTCATCGACCCCAAGATGGTGGAACTGACACCGTATGAGGGCATTCCGCATCTGATCACCCCGATCATCACGGCACCGAAGAAAGCGGCCGCCGCATTGACCTGGTTGGTCGAGGAGATGGAACAGCGCTATCAGGACATGCAGGCCTCCCGGGTGCGCCACATCGACGACTTCAACTCCAAGGTCCGGTCGGGGGAGATCACCACACCGCTGGGCAGCCAACGGGTGTACAAGCCGTACCCCTACATCGTCGCGATCGTCGACGAGTTGGCCGACCTGATGATGACCGCGCCGCGCGACGTAGAAGAGGCCATCGTGCGGATCACCCAGAAGGCCCGCGCGGCCGGTATCCACCTGGTGCTGGCCACCCAGCGCCCGTCGGTGGACGTGGTGACCGGTCTGATCAAGACGAATGTGCCGTCCCGCCTGTCGTTCGCGACATCGTCACTGACCGACAGCCGCGTGATCCTGGATCAGCCCGGCGCGGAGAAGCTGATCGGTATGGGCGATGCCCTATTCCTGCCGATGGGTACCAACAAGACGATCCGGTTGCAGGGTGCCTACATCAGCGACGAGGAGATTCACGCCGTCGTGCAGGCCTGCAAGGACCAGGCTGAACCCGAATACACCGACGGCGTCACCGCGGCCAAGCCCAGCGGGGATCGCGCCGACGTCGACCCCGATATCGGCGATGATATGGACCTGTTGCTCCAAGCCGTCGAGTTGGTGGTGTCCAGCCAGTTCGGGTCGACTTCGATGCTGCAGCGCAAGCTGCGGGTCGGTTTCGCCAAGGCCGGCCGATTGATAGATCTGATGGAGAACCAGGGCATCGTCGGACCATCCGAGGGTTCCAAAGCCCGTGAGGTCTTAATCAAGCCGGACGAACTGGCGGCGACGCTGGGTTCGATCCGGGGTGACAGTGGCAGCGACGACGTCGATGGTGACGGTTACGCGGACGGCGGCGGGGTGCCCGAGGACATCTGATCGCCGCGCTGGGTGGACTTCTACCCGATGCTCGCGCTCCTCAGCGCGGCCTAGGGGCCGCTTGA
>JBAXIR010000085.1:0-11770 GCA_037138275.1 Mycobacteriaceae bacterium
CCTCGTCGAACAGCACCACCGTGTAGGGCCGACGGCGCACCGCCTCGGTGAGCTGGCCGCCCTGGTCGTAGCCGATATAGCCGGGAGGGGCGCCGACAAGCCTTGCG
The DNA here is from genome assembly GCA_037138275.1 of Mycobacteriaceae bacterium. Classification (GTDB taxonomy): domain Bacteria; phylum Actinomycetota; class Actinomycetes; order Mycobacteriales; family Mycobacteriaceae; genus Mycobacterium. Next base: position 108 of record JBAXIR010000085.1, read on the forward strand.
ACGGAATGCTTTTCGCCGTACTCGCTCATGTCGATCCGAACCATCGCGCGTTCATCGTCGAACAGGAAATCGGCCAGCGCCTTGGCCAACTCCGTCTTGCCGACACCGGTGGGCCCGAGGAACAGGAACGATCCCGTCGGCCGGTTGGGGTCAGCCACTCCGGCCCGGCTGCGGCGTACCGCGTCGGAGACCGCCTGGACGGCATTGCGTTGACCGACGACCCGCCTGCCGAGTTCGTCCTCCATCCGCAGCAACTTGGCCGTCTCGCCCTCGAGTAACCGGCCGGCCGGGATGCCGGTCCATGCCGCCACCACATCGGCGATGTCGTCGGGCCCGACTTCTTCCTTGAGCATGACGTTGGCCTGGGGCTGGGTCTGCGGCAGTGCCGCGTCGAGTTGCTTCTCGATCTCCGGGATTCGGCCATAGCGCAGTTCGGCTGCCTTGGCCAGATCGCCGTCACGTTCGGCGCGTTCGGACTCACCGCGCAGATGGTCCAACTGCTCCTTAAGGTCGCGGACGATATCGATGGCGTTCTTCTCGTTCTGCCACCGCGTGGTCAATTCCGCGAGCTTTTCCTTCTGATCGGCCAGTTCCGCGCGCAACTTCACCAGGCGGTCCTTGGAGGCGGCATCTTCTTCCTTCGCCAGCGCCATCTCCTCGATCTCGAGGCGCCGCACCAGACGTTCAACCTCGTCGATCTCCACCGGGCGGGAGTCGATCTCCATCCGCAGTCGCGATCCGGCCTCATCGACCAGATCGATGGCCTTATCCGGCAGGAATCTGCTGGTGATGTAGCGGTCCGACAGCGTCGCCGCCGCCACCAGTGCGGAGTCGGTGATCCGGACACCGTGGTGCACCTCGTAGCGGTCCTTGAGGCCGCGCAGGATGCCGACGGTGTCCTCCACCGACGGCTCGCCCACAAAGACCTGCTGGAAACGACGCTCCAGGGCAGCGTCCTTCTCGATGTACTTGCGGTACTCCTCGAGCGTGGTGGCGCCGACCATCCGAAGCTCGCCGCGGGCCAACATCGGCTTGATCATGTTGCCGGCGTCCATCGCACCTTCACCGGTCGCACCCGCGCCGACGATGGTGTGCAGTTCGTCGATGAACGTGATGATCTGGCCGGCCGAGTTCTTGATGTCATCGAGCACGGCCTTGAGGCGCTCCTCGAACTCCCCGCGATACTTCGCGCCCGCCACCATGGACCCCATGTCGAGGGAGACGACGGTCTTGTCGCGCAGACTCTCCGGCACGTCGCCGTCGATGATGCGCTGGGCCAGGCCCTCGACGATGGCGGTCTTGCCGACGCCGGGCTCGCCGATGAGGACGGGATTGTTCTTGGTGCGACGGCTCAGCACCTGGATGACGCGGCGAATCTCGTTGTCGCGCCCAATAACCGGGTCGAGCTTGCCCTCCCGAGCCCGGGCGGTCAGGTCGGTGGAGTACTTCTCCAACGCCTGGTAGGTGGCTTCGGGGTCTGCGCTGGTGACCCGGCCGCTACCGCGCACCTTGGTGAAGGCGTCGCGCAATGCCTGCGGCGATGCGCCCGCGCCGGTGAGAATCTTGGCGACATCGGAGTTGCCAGTGGCAAGGCCGACCAACAGATGTTCGGTGGAGACGTACTCGTCGTCCATCTCGGTGGCGAGTTGCTGGGCGGCATTGATCGCCGCAAGGGATTCCCGCGACAGCTGCGGCTGCGAGGTAGCACCACTGCTGGACGGCAACCGATCGACGAGGCGCTGCGCCTCGTTACGGATGGTCGCGGGGTTAACGCCGACCGCCTCCAGCAGCGGTCCGGCGATACCGTCGGTCTGGGTGAGTAACGCCATCAACAGATGGGCGGGCCGGATCTCCGGGTTGCCGGCCGCACTGGCGGCCTGCAGAGCGGCGGTCAGGGCCGCCTGGGTCTTCGTGGTCGGGTTGAACGAGTCCACGACACCTCCTTATCAGTACGTACGAGTGTTGCCAGGTACAACACCGACAAACTTGAGTCTGTTCCGCTCAATCCTGTCGAATTTCCACGCTACCGAGTGGTGCCGGAACACGGTAGGGCCATCCGGCATATCAGCGGTTCACGTCGATTTCGCCGCAGTGCCCCGGTAACCTCGCCCGCCACCATTATTCGAACATATGATCGACACATGGTGGACGGGGTGCCGCGCGAACTCGCGTCGATCGGTTACAACGGCCAGCCGGTCCGGCCGCCGCTGCGGCCGTTGCGGCCACCGGTGCCGGTCCTGATCGACCTGGCCGCGTTGTTTCCCCGACCCCCGCACCGGGTCGGCCGCTATCAACCGCACGGCCTGCAGATGCACCGCATCGTCCTCGGCCGGCTCAGCTGCTGGGGCCTGTGCGAGCAGGGCGACTGGTGGGGATTGGTCACCTACGAGATCAGCTTCGGCACCGATCAGAAGGCAGTGACGCACTGGGTCCCGGCCGGGACTCTGCGCCGGGCTCCGGATTGCTAGGTTTGCACCGTGAGCGAAGCGGGATCAACCCTTGCTGAACTGATTCCGCTGGCGCTGATCATCGCGCTCTCGCCATTCTCGATCATCCCGGGCATCCTTGTCCTGCACACGCCGCGGCCGCGGCCGACGAGCGTGGCATTCCTCACGGGTTGGGTGCTCAGCATCGCCGCACTCACCGCCGTATTCGTCGGCGCCTCGGAACTTTCCAACACATCCAGTACATCTCCCACCTGGACGCCGTACGTACGCATCGCCATCGGCGCGGGCCTTATCGGATGGGGCCTCTACCGTTGGCTGAACCGGCACCGCTCGGCCCACCTCCCGCGCTGGATGACGTCGGTGACATCGTTCGGTCCGGGCCGGGCCTTCGTCGCCGCGATCGCTCTGGCGGTCGCCAACGTCAAGGTCCTCTTCATGTGCGCGGCCGCGGGAGCGGTGATCGGTACCGCCGAATTGCCGGCCCCGCAGACCTGGGCGGCAGTGGCCCTGTTCACCGCCATCGCGGTGTCCTCGGTGGCCATTCCCGTGCTGGGCGCTCTGGTCGCCGGTGACCGCCTTGATGCACCGCTGAACAGAATCAAGACCTGGATGGAGGAAAACCATGCGGGCCTGATCGGCACGATCCTCGTCGTCATCGGTCTGGCCCTGCTGTACAAGGGAATTCACGCCCTGTAGCGAGGCCACTTCGGTGACTTTGGCCCCTCCCGGCGGCGGATGTGGTGCGATAGACATCACAGGGAAGATTTCGGGGGGACGAGTGAAGACCAAAGCCGTTGCGGCTGAGGAGATCGACACCATCGCGTGGCAGTTCCTGTGTTCCGCCTACACACGTCGTGACTACTGGGACTGGTCGCTGGAACGCCGCATCGACGCGTACCTGCGGCATCTCAATCGCCGGGACATCCTCAACGACGGGGCCGCCTACAGCGCCATGATCGAGCGGGTGATGGCGAACTTCCCGCGCGCACGGCGCGACGGCATACTCAATTCGCCGGTCCGCTAGATCGGCCGATCGCGGGCTTGGTCAAGCACGGGGCATTCGTGGCACAATCCGACCATGGCTCAACTGCCCTCGGTCGTCCTGAAAGATCCGTCGTCCGCCCTCGCCGCGACATTCGTACCGTCTGCGGGCATGATCTGCACCTCGTTGTCCGACGGCGGTGTCGAGTTGCTCGGCCAACGCCGAGGCCTGCGCGCCTACCTGACGACCGGCAAAACGATGGGCATCCCGATCCTCTACCCGTGGGCCAACCGGCTCAGTGCCAACGGCTATGCGGTCGACGGCGGCGCGGTGACCCTGACGCCCGGGGTCGGCGGCGCGCGATCCGATGAGCACGGTCTGGTCATCCACGGTGTACTCGCCGCCTACCCCGGCTGGCTGGTGACCGAGCAGGAGGACAACCGGGTGATCACCGACCTCGACTACGGCGGCCAGCCCCGACTGCTGGCCAGCTTCCCATTCCCGCATGTGGTGACACTCGACATCACGCTGGCCGACCGGGCGCTGTCGATCGAGACGACGGTGACCCCGACCACGTCGGCGTCGGTGCCGCTGTGCTTCGGCTTCCACCCCTACCTGACCATCCCGGACGTCCCGCGCTCGCAGTGGCGACTGGAGACTCCCCCGCTGCGGCACCTACCGGTGGACAACTGGGGCATCCCAACCGGAGCCTCCGAGGAATGGCCCGCGATGTCGGAAGAGTTGGGCGACAAGACCTTCGACGACGGATTCGACGAAGTTCCACAGGGCGCAACGTTCGCGCTCTCCGGTGGGGGCCGCCGCATCGAGGTGACCATGGACAGCGGCTTCCCGGCGGTGCAGATCTTCGCTCCCAGCAACGACGACGTCGTCGGCATTGAGCCGATGGCCGCCCCCACCAACGCGCTGCGCAGGGGCGGTTACACCGTCGCGGTTCCGGGCCGGCCGGCCGTCGCGAAGTTCACCGTCCGGGTCAGCTAGGGCCGCACGCGGCCGGGCCTGGTCCGAGGCTGCCAGACGACCACGGCCGTGCTCTTGGGTACCAGTGCAAGTTCCCGGCGCGGACCGGTACGCACCGACGCCAGTTGCTGCGACATTTCCTCGATGCGGGACTGCAGCGCCGCAACCTGATTACTCAATTCGATGATCCGTTTGATCCCGGCGAGGTTCACACCCTCGTCCTGGGATAGCCGCTGGATTGCGCGGAGCAACTCCACATCGCGTTCGGAATAGCGCCGTCCCCCGCCCGCGGTGCGCTCCGGGCTGACAAGCCCGAGACGGTCATAGTTGCGCAACGTCTGAGCGTGCATCCCGGCCAACTCGGCCGCCACCGAGATCAGAAACGTCCGGGCGCTGTCGCGGGGGTCTGCGCTCATGGCCGGTTACCCGCCCACCCGGAGCGCGGGTTGAACCCGCTTTCCTGCTCGGCAGCGGCGTACGCCTCCAACGCCTCAAGCGCCTCACCCTCAAGTTTGGGCGGCACCGCTACCTTGACGGTGACCAATAGGTCGCCGCTGCCGCCGCTGCGTTTGGGAACACCGCGCCCGCGTACCCGAAGGATTCGTCCGTCGGCTGTGCCCTTGGGAACCTTCACGCCAACCTTGCCGTCCAGAGTCGGAACGGAAAGTGTTGTGCCCAGGGCTAATTCGGTGAAACTCACCGGTACCGACACGATCAGGTCGTCACCATCGCGGCCGAACACCCGGTCGGGCCGCACATGAACGGTGACGTACAGGTCGCCCGACGGCGCACCCCGCAGGCCGGCCTCACCCTGACCGGCCAACCGGATCCGCTGGCCGTCCTCCACCCCCGGCGGAATCCGCACGTTGATGGTTCGGTTGCGGGTCGTGACGCCGGTGCCGCCGCACTCATCGCACGGATTCTCGATCAGCGAACCGCTACCCCGGCAGTCGGTGCACGGTTCGGAGAAGCCGAACGCACCCTGGTTGCGGTTGATCACGCCTGAACCGTTGCAGCCGGCGCACACCTTGGGACTGGTGCCCGGCCGTGCCCCGCTGCCGTGGCAGTTGGTGCACGGCGCCGGACTGGTCAGCCGCAACGGCATCGCCACACCCTTGGTGGCCTCCAGGAAGTCGAGTTGGGTCTCGGTCTCCAGATCCTTGCCGCGCCGGGGCCGACTGGGTCGGGGCGGGGCGCCGCGGCCGAACAGTCCGCCGAACAGGTCGCCGATGTTCGCACCGCCGTCCTGCCCGGCCTGGCCGAACAGGTCGTTGAGGTTGAATCCCGCGGTGCCGTCATCGCCGGAATTGAAGCCACCGCCGCCGCTGAAACGGCGGCCGAAGCCGCCGCCGGCGAACATCCTGCGGGTTTCGTCGTACTCCTTGCGCTTGGCCTGATCCAGCAGCACGTCCTTGGCCTCACCGATGGCCTTGTACCGCTCCTCGGCAGCCGGGTCATTCGGGTTGCGATCGGGATGGTTCTCGGCGAGAAGTTTGCGAGCGACCCGCTTGATCTCGTCGTCTTTGGCATCGGAGGAGACGCCGAGCACTTTGTAGAAATCCTTTTCAACCCATTCCCGTTGAACCATGCCGCGTCACCTCCTCGCTTCTATTGATCTGATTCTGCGTCGTCGTCGGGTGCGATCGTGTCGACCACGCCGACGAGCGCGTGCCGCAGTACCTGATCGCCGATGCGATAGCCCTGCCGCATGACGTGGCCGATGACCAGCTGAGAAGACTCCGCGGAGCCATCCCCCTCGTGTTGCACGGCCTCGTGCAGCGACGGGTCGAACTCCTCACCTTCGGCACCGAACGCCGCCAGACCCAACCCGGTGAGCACCGCCACCAGCTTGTCGGCCACCGACTTGAGCGGACTGGCCTCCAGGTCACCGTGGCTGCGGGCCCGTTCAAGATCATCGAGCACCGGGAGCAGTTGGCTCACGACCACGGCTTTGGCGCGTTCGCCGACCGACTCCTGTTCGCGCAGAGCGCGTTTGCGGTAGTTGGCGAAGTCCGCCTGCACCCGCTGCAGATCTCCGAGCAGTTCGGCGGCCTTGTCGGCCTCCTCCGCTGTCTCGCCCGCGAAGGCCCCCGGCGCCGGCCCGCTGGGGGCCGCGCCGGGTCCGGGTCCATATCCTTCACGGACTTCGCCGGTCTGCGGGTCGATGCGACGTTTGTCGGTGACGGTCACCGGTTCGTCGCGTTCCCGATCCTGATCCGGGTGGGTCACCTCGGCTCCTGATCGTCCTCAACGACCTCGGCGTCCACCACATCGTCGGCCGACGATCCACCACCGGCACCGCCGCTGGCGGCCTGCTCGGCCTGCGCCGAGGCATAGATGGCCTCGCCGAGGGACTGGCTCTCCTGGCCCAGTTTCTCCATGGCCGACTTGATCGCTCCGATATCCGAACCACCCAGGGCGGTCTTGGCTTCGGCGATGGCATCGTCGACCTTGGCCAGGGTGTCCTCGGGCACCTTCGAGCCGCCCTCGGCAACGCGCTGTTCGGCCACGAACTTCTCGGTTTGGTAGACCAGCGACTCCGCCTGATTGCGGACGTCGGCCTCCTCACGGCGCTTGCGGTCCTCGTCGGCGTGCGCCTCGGCGTCCTTGATCATCCGGTCGATCTCCTCCTTGGAGAGGCCGGAGCCCTCCTGGATTTTGATCGTGTTCTCCTTGCCGGTGCCCTTGTCCTTGGCCGTGACATGCACGATGCCGTTGGCGTCGATGTCGAAGATGACCTCGATCTGGGGCACGCCGCGCGGCGCCGGCGGGATGCCGGTCAGCTCGAAGCTGCCGAGAAGCTTGTTGTGCGAGGCGATCTCGCGCTCACCCTGGTACACCTGGATCTGCACCGACGGCTGGTTGTCGTCGGCGGTGGTGAAGGTCTCCGACCGCTTGGTCGGGATGGTGGTGTTGCGCTCGATCAGCTTCGTCATCACCCCGCCCTTGGTCTCGATACCCAGGCTCAGCGGCGTAACATCAAGCAGCAGAACATCTTTCACCTCGCCCTTGAGCACACCGGCCTGCAGTGCTGCACCGACTGCGACGACTTCGTCGGGGTTGACGCCCTTGTTGGGCTCCTTGCCGGCGAGTTCCTTGACCAGGTCGGTGACTGCGGGCATCCGGGTCGAGCCGCCCACCAAGACCACATGGTCGATGTCGGCCACCGAGATGCTGGCGTCGGAGATGACCTGCTGGAACGGCGCACGGGTGCGGTCGAGCAGATCCTGGGTGATCTTCTGGAACTCCGAGCGGGTCAGCTGCTCGTCGAGGAACAGCGGGTTCTTGTCGGCGTCGACGGTGATGTAGGGCAGGTTGATCGAGGTGCTCTGGCCGGAGCTGAGTTCGATCTTGGCCTTCTCGGCGGCCTCACGAAGCCGTTGCATGGCCATCTTGTCCTTGGTCAGGTCAATACCGGCCGAGGCCTTGAACTTATCCACCAGCCATTCGACGATCCGGTCGTCCCAGTCGTCGCCGCCGAGGTGGTTATCCCCGGAGGTGGCGCGGACTTCGACCACACCGTCGCCGATCTCGAGCAGCGAGACGTCGAAGGTGCCGCCGCCGAGGTCAAAGACCAGGATGGTCTGCTCGCTGTTGCCCTTGTCCAAACCGTAGGCCAGGGCCGCGGCGGTGGGTTCGTTGACGATGCGCAGCACGTTGAGGCCGGCGATCTGCCCGGCTTCCTTGGTGGCTTGGCGCTGGGCGTCGTTGAAGTACGCGGGCACCGTGATGACCGCGTCGGTGATGTCCTCACCGAGGTAGCTTTCGGCGTCGCGCTTGAGTTTCTGCAGCGTTCGCGCGCTGATCTCCTGCGGGTTGTAGTCCTTACCGTCGATCTCGACGGACCAGTCGGTGCCCATGTGGCGCTTGACCGACCGGATGGTGCGGTCGACGTTGGTCACCGCCTGGTTCTTGGCGGGCTGACCGACCAGCACCTCACCGTTACGCGCAAAAGCGACCACCGACGGTGTGGTGCGCGATCCCTCGGAGTTGGCGACGACGACAGGGTCGCCACCCTCGAGAACCGCGACGACTGAGTTGGTGGTCCCGAGGTCGATTCCGACCGCACGAGCCATGTTGTATTCCTCCTGCTAGGTGTTTCTCTTTGATCTGAGCGAACCAGACTCAAGCTTGCTGGAGACGGCTGATGCTGTCAACCAACAGTTGAGTCGCCTCGGCTCAAGTTGTCAGTAGTCCTAACCAGGCGGTTCGTGATTTTGTTCCCCGCAGCGGGCGCGGCAAGCTTGGGGCACCCGATTGATAGAGGAGAGTTTCGTGGCGGGATGGTGGGTCTGGCCGGTGGCTGCGGTGCTCTACCTGGGCTTTCGCCTGTTTTATGACAACCTGCGCGGCAAACTCACCCCGACCGAGATCGACACCGTGCTGGCCCGGGCGGAGGCCCAGGGTGCGGCTGATCTCAACGACATGTCGATCGTCCGCACATTCCTCGAGGAGGATGACGGCCGGGAATTCGTCATGGTCAATCTGGTCCGGGTGCCCGACACCATGGTCACCGATCCCGATACCGGAGCGCAGGTGCCGGCCAGCGACATGATGAAGGCCTACTCCAAGGCCTTCATACCGCGCCTGATCAAACACGGCGGCCACCCCGCCTTGGCGATGCGCAAGGTCGGCGGCTACGTCGACGCCTGGAAGGTGGCGCCTGATCCGGGCTGGACCATCGTGGGTTTGATGCGTTACCGCTCACGACGCGACCTGGCCAAGATGGTGATCGACCCCACCTTCGGGGACGCTCACAAATACAAGTTGCTCGGTGTCGAAGAGACGTTCTCGTTCCCGACGCAGCCCTTCATTCGGGCTTACGCCAGTCCGCGGGTCACGGTCTTTCTGATCCTGGCACTGGCCGCCGCACTGGCTCAGTTGGCCATCATTGCCACGCACTGAGCCCAGGGCCCGGCTCTAGTGGCCCGGCATCACCTTCCACGCATCGTGTGCCACAAAAGCCCCGGCGCCCAGGAGTAGCAGTGCGGTGATCCAGCGGCCATGGACCTTCATGGCGCTTTCGTAGGATTGCTTGATCCGAACCACGGCACCCGGTCTGACCAGTTCGATCACCGCGGGCAGCACAGCGGGAACAACGGCGATCGCGGCAAAGATCACGATGCCCACACCGCGGACTCGCGGATCGTTGATCTGCACGATCTGATGGCCGGCCGCGATCGCGATCGGAAAGACCTTGGGGTGTAACCCACAGGCGGCGAAACCCGCCAGTGCAGCACGCGTGATGCGTTGGGAGACAGAAAGATCAGCGTTCGGATCCAACCGATTCATGAGTTTCGGAAAGCGCTGTTTCAGCGAAATCCACAGCCTGCTCGGTGTCTTAGCTGATTCGGAGATGTCGGTAATCGGCTGCCGACGGAACGCATTCACCGCGCGATAGACGCCGATCGCCAACAGCGCCATCGCGATGAGCATCCGGACGATGAAACCCGGCCAGGAACCGTCGCGAGTATGAAAATCAGCACCCGACGCAATCGCGATCCACAGACCGATTCCGGTCGCGAAAGCGATACCGAGGACCGCGCCGACCGCAAACGCGACGGCGGCCAGTCGCGGCACCTTCTTGTCGCCGGCGACCACGAGTCCCAAAACCAGTGTTTCGGGGCTCAGGAAAATCGCGAGTGCAAGCGAGGCGAGGATGGCGAGGTGAGAGTTGATGGTCGCGTCCTTCCGATCGTCCTTCGGTGGGCTAAGCTAACAGAGCACGTTTTAATAGGGCCCTGCCCGCGCATTCGGCGGCTGGGCGGCTCTCGTTCGCAATCCGAAAAGATGCCGCCGGCCACTCCTGCGGCCGATCGCTGGAGGACCGCCACGATGAGCAACACACCGCTATACGACGCGTACCGCAATTTTCTGGCCAATGCGGGCACACCATTCACCGTCCCCGGCCACAAACGCAATCCCGATCTGATTGACGACTTCCTGGCGTTCGACGTCCCGCACTACGGCGGTGTTGAGGATCGCCACGCATCAACCAAGCGACTCGTCGCGGCGGAGCGTCTGGCCGCGGGCCTGTGGGGCGCGGACTGGTGCGGCTTCTCGGTGCAGGGTTCCTCGCATGGCAACGAAGCGATCTGCCTGACGGTCGGGAAGCCCGGCGACAAGGTGATCGTGGCCCGAACGATCCACAAATCACTGTTCTTCGGCATCGTTCTGGCCGGCTTGGTACCGGTGTGGGTCCGCCCCGATGTTGACGAGCGAACCGGCCTGACCGCTGGAATGCCGGTCAGCCGCGTCGCCGAGGCGCTGAAACAGCATCCGGACGCGAAGGCCGTGATGCTCGTCGAGCCCAGCTACGTGGGCGGCGTCTCGGACGTGGCCGCACATGCCGAACTCGCGCACGCGCACGGTATCCCGCTGACGGTCGACGCCGCATGGGGCGCTCATCTCGGGTTCCACCCGGATCTGCCGCCGCACGCGATCGCGGCCGGGGCCGATGTCCTGGTGACGAGCATCCACAAACACATCACCGGCTTCACACAATCCTCCATGGTGCTAGCCCAGGGCGAGCGCATCGACCTCGAACGCCTCGACGCCGCATTCGAGGGTTTGCACACCACGAGTCCGTCGGGCGCCATTCTGGCCAGTATCGACCTGGCCCGCGATCTTCTCGCCGAGCGCGGTACTGAATTGTTAGGCCAGGCAATCCGCCTGGCGAACGAGGCACGGGTTCGCTTTCGCGCCGTGCCGGGGTTGGGCGTCGTCGGATCCGAAATCGCCGACCGCTCACCGGCTTTGCTGATGCATGATCCGACCAAGATCGTGCTGACGCTGACCGGTACCGGAGCGGACGGCCAACTCGTGGCCGACGTGCTCGAGCAGCGGGGACTGCATCTGGAGTTCGCCGACCGCGACACCTTCTGCCCGGTCATCACGCTGGCCGACACACCCGACACCATCGACTTCATGGTGACCGAGATCATCCGCGCCATCGAGGAACACCGCGGCGAGCCACGCGCATTGGTTCCGATCACCGCCTGGACACTGCAACCGGACACGGCGATGAGCCCGCGCGACGCCTTCTTCGCCGACCATGAGCGGGTGCCGGCCGCCGAGGCCGTCGGGAGGATCGCCGCCGAGACCGCCGCGCCCTACCCGCCCGGTATTCCGGCGCTGGCGCCGGGCGAGCGGATCAACGCCAAGGTGCTGGCGGCATTGCAGGCCGAGGCCCGCAGCGGCACGCGAATCGCCTATTGCGGTGACCCGATGCTGGAGACGGTTCTCGTCATCAAGGA
>JBAXIR010000086.1:0-11671 GCA_037138275.1 Mycobacteriaceae bacterium
GGGGCGAAGGTGAGCGTGGCCTTCGCCTTGAAGTACGGCGCGGCGGTCCGGCTGAGGTTCACGAACGAATCGCCGGCCAGTGCCGCGTTGGGCACGATCTGGGTTCCGTTCTCGGTGTCCAGATGCACCGCGCGCCAGTTCACCTCGACCACCCGGCCTTTACCGAACTTGGTATCCAGCCAGTCGCCCATCCGGAAGGGTTGTTCGAACAGCAGCAGCAGTCCGGAGATGACCGGGCCCACCGCGTTCTGCACAGCCAGGCCGATCACGATCGAGGTCACACCCACCGCGGTGATCAAGCCGCCGATGTTGGCGCCCCACACCCACGACAGCAGCAGACCGATACCGATGATGATGAGGATCAACCGGCCCAGGTCGACGAAAATCCCCGGCAGCCGTCTGCGCCAACTGCCGGGCCGGGCCTCGCCGAACAGCGCAGCATTGGCGCCCGACAGCACCAGCAGCATGATCAAGAAGCCGACCGCGGTGGCGGCGAGTTTGGTCCAGGTGCCGCGCCCATCACCATGATCGCTGTGGTTGAGCTGACCGATCAGAAGGTAAACTGCAGCGGCCGGAAGTAACCAGTTCCTCAGCAGCGCAATGGGTTTGGCATAGGCGCTGCCGCGACGCACCAGTGCCCCCTGCATCTCGTTGAGAAGCAGCAATGCCAAGGGCAGGCCGACGACAACTCCGAGGACGGGCCAAAACCAGGGTTGTCCGGTGAAGTTGCTCATACCGGCTGTCAGTCCTCGGCGTCCAGGCGCCATACCGTCTCGGTGCCGGCGGCACCGGTAATGGTTCCGGCTTCGGAGAACGAGTAGATACCCACGACGGCGTCACGCACCCGGTTACTGACGAAGGTGCCCGCCGCTCCGGTGGCCGCATGCACCCGGTGGGCCAGGTCGACGGCCTCACCCCACAGTGCGTAGACGGTGGAGCGTTCACCCACCAGACCGCTGGTCACCGGGCCGCTGTCGATACCCGCCCGCATCGCCAACCCGGCACCGTGTTGATCATTGAAACTCGCCACGATCTCGGTGAGTTCGTTGGCGAAGGCGAGGGTGCGACTGGCATGGTCCACTCGCGGCACAACCAGCCCGCAGGTGGCTAGCAGACCGGTGTCCTGCATGCTGCGAACCTGCTCGACACCGTGCCGTTCGGCGGCACCGTCGAAAGCTTGGACGATCGAGTTCAGCATCGACACCGATTCTTCCGACGACAGTGACCGCGAGAATTCATCGAAGCCGAGGAACTGCGCGTAGATCACCGAGACGTCGCGGTGTTGGGTGCTGATGTTCTCCTCACCCTCCCGGTAGCGCCGGGCCTCCGGCTCCGGCATCAGGGAGCTGAGCAGTTTGTCGTTCTCGCTGCGCTGTTCGTCGATAAGCAACTGCTTGGTCTGCAAACTGGCGCTCATATCGTTGAAGTCCGAGGCGAGTTGGCCGAACTGGTCGCGTGAGGTGACCGGCACGGTGACGCCGAGTTCGCCACCGCTGACCCGGCGCACCGCGTCAGCCAATGTTTTGACCGGGCGGGTCAGGATGCGGCTGAACAACAGCGCCAGCAGGCAGACGGCTAGGACGATCGCACCGGTGGACACCGCGACATTTCGGGCGAACGCGTCGACGGGCGCGAAGGCCTCTGATCGGTCGACCTTGGCGATGATCACCCAGTTAAGCCCTGGAAGCTTCAGCGGGGCATAGGCACTCAAGGCTTCAGCTCCGAGGTAGCTTTTGGCCGTGGTCACCCCGGTCTGACCGCTCAGTGCCAGACTCACCGACTCGGTGTTCACCGGTTGCAGGAGCACGCTGTCACCGATCTCAACCTCGCGCCTCGCGACTTCCGAGGGTGTTCCATTGGCCACCACATCGGTCAGGAAGACCTTGGGAGACACCAGCAGTTCGCGAGACACCGAACGCATCAACCGGTCCGGTCCGGCCAGGTAGGTTTCACCGGTCTCTCCGAGGCCGTCCTTCACCCATTCCCGGTTGCCGGTCATCACGTCGTTGATGCCGTCTACCGAAAGTTGCAGTGCCAGAACACCTTCAATCTTGTTACCGTCGCCGACCGGGGTCAGTACCCAGGGCGTGGGCTTTCCGTAGGCCGGGGCGTACTCCTCGAAGTCGGTCAGGATTATCTCGTCGACCGACGCAGCCCGCATCGCCTTCCGGTAGGCATCGGCCAGTCTGGTGCCCTTGAAGGGTCCGCCGAGCAGGTTTGCGCCCAGATCGGTCTGCTTGTTGGTGGAGTACACCACGTCGCCGTCGGTGTTGATCAGCATCGCGTCGTCGAACCCGAACCGGTCGGTGAAGTCGGAGAAGAAGGGCTGGTAGCGCTGATTGAGTTTTGACCATTCGCTCGGATCGCCGGCGGTCTGGATCTTCTCCGCAGCCGTGAAGTCACCCTTGGCCGGAGCCGTGTATAGGCTCTGGAGGTAGGTCTGGGCGTTGGACGTGGGCCGAAACAGTCCCGCATCGGCATTCCCACCGGTGCCCTGCTCGAGGGCCGGATCGAATACCGTCGCGTAATAGTTGTCCACCGCCTCCCTCGCACCCGGCGGCAGTGGCGTCTTCTGCAGGTCGGCGAACGCCGCGGTGAACTCGGTCGTGGCGCTCACCGTCGATGGTGAGTGGGTCAGCACGGTCGCCGCATTGGTGATTCCGCTGTAGTAGGCGGTAATCGCCTCGCTGCGGGACTCGCGGAGTTGGATCAGCCGCGCGAACTCGGCGTTGCGCAGCGAGGTGGTGCCGGAGAGGTAGCCGATCAGGCCGGCGATCAGTACCGAGATCACGCTCACCGTGAGCATCATGATCAGCAGTTTGGACTGAAAACTGAGCGATTTCAGGCGGCCGATCACGGACGATCCGGCGGGCATACGGGACACCAGCGGATCGTAATGGACGCGGCGGTCACTCAGAGCCCGAAGAACGCCAGTGCCTGCGCGAGGTAGATCACGTAGGGAGTCGGGCTGTACGGGCCCGTCTGGTTCTGGCTCAGCACCACGCCGATCAGACCGGTACTGGGGCTGACGAAGAATGTCGTGCCGTAGGTGCCCGACCACCAGAAGTCGCCGGTCCGGTCAAACGTCGCCGTCGCATCGCCATCAACCACCACGGCCATGCCGAGACCCCAGCCGAGGCCTTCGATGCCGTTGTCCACGAGAACACCCGACGGAACGGCAGCGGTTGTCATCAGGTCGACGGTGTCCGGTTGCAAGATCTGAATGCCCCGATACGTCCCGTGGTTCCACAGCATCGTCGCGAAGCGCATGTAGTCGCCCGCGGTTGAGACAAGTCCACTGCCGCCCGGTGTCCAGTCCAGCGGTTCACTGCCCGATCGATCGACAGCCACGAGCCGGCCCTTCGAATCCTGGGTGTACATGGTGGCAAGTCCGACCTCCGCGGATTCGGTGGTGAGGAACTCGGTCGACGTCATGCCGAGGGGCGTCAGAATCCGATCCGCCACGAAATCGCCGAAGGCATCGCCGCTGGCCACTTCGATTACGCGGGCGAGCACGTCGGCGGACGAGCCATAGCGCCAGCGAGTGCCCGGCTGTTCGTAGAGGGGTGCCGCGAACACCCGATCGACGCGCTCGGCGAGGGTGCCCGCGCCCGCATAGATGTTGTTCTGAGCCCACAGCAGGTCAAGATCCGACGTGCCGCCGTTACCGCCGATGCCCGAGGCGAACTTCAGTAGATCGCGTACCGTCAGCGGCCGCTCAATCGGGACGGTTGGGATGGTCCCATCCGAGGCGTCCTGGCTGGTGGCGACCCGAAGATTCGCGGCGGCGGGAATGTAGTCCGACACCGCGTCGTCGAGGCCGAGGCGGCCCTCCTCGACGAGGATCATGGCGGCGACCGCGGTGATGGGCTTGGTCATCGAGGCGATGCGGAATCGCGTGTCGAGTTCCATGGGCGTGTGCGAGGCGATGTCCGCAGACCCGGCCGTCGAGGTGTGCACGATCTGGCCGTCGCGGGCGAACATCGCCACGTAGCCCGACTGAAGCCCGAGTAACGCCCCGGCGTCCAGGAACAGGTCGAGAGCGACGCGCGATAATAACGAAAGCCTGGGTGCGCCCGGGCCTGCGCTGCGCCCGTCGGCGCCCGACATGGCGGCCGGGGCGCCGTTGACCCCGGCGCCGCCGACGCCGCCCCGGCCACCCATGCCGACGATCGACAGCCCGCCGGCGTCACCGCCGTCACCACCGAGACCGCCGTCGGGCCCGCCGGCCCCACCGTCACCGCCGGGGCCCGCGAACAACCCGCCGGAACCACCCTTGCCGCCCTTCCCGCCAACCGTCGTGGCCGCGCCACCGTGGCCGCCGGCACCGAGCCATCCGGCCGACCCGCCGTTACCACCGGCCAAACCGTCGCCGCCGTTGCCGATCAGGCCGCCGATACCGCCGTTGCACGGACCGCTTGGGCAGGCTCCGCCGTGTTCCCTATACGAGTAGCCGTCACCCACCAGCAGGCCGCCGTTCGGGTTGTCGGCGGTGCCATTGCCGACGAACACGCGCAGCACACTGCCGGGTTTCCAGGCCGTAACACCCGGGAGGGATACCGCCGCGGCGGTCGGCGAGGCAGCAGCGGTGGCCGTGCGCGCAACGCCGCCCACCTCGCGCCGGGCCGCGGGCAGCGCCGAAGCCTTCGCGGTCGACGGGTTCTGTGTCGCCGCGGCCTTCGGGCCCGCAGCCGGCCGGGCCGGGCCCGTGGATGGTCTCGCCGATGTCGCCGCGCCCCGTCGGCTCGTCGGCTTACCCGAGTCAGTACTACCTGCCGCCGATGTGGACGGCCCCGCCGAACCGGCGGTGTCGGCCTGCGCGGGTGCCGCGAGGGCCACGGCCGATCCGATGCCCAGCGCCGACCCGATGCCCAGTGCCGCGGCGAGGGCCTTGATGCGATGCTCCTGCGATGCCACCCGAGACAGAGTCACAGCTGCACCTTTCGTTGTGCGAGTGCTGGGAGTTTACGAAACAAATCGCCCTCCGGAGGCGATAAGGCTCTGACACGGCCGAAAAACCGGCGCTGCGCTATCTTCGACGGGGACTAGGACGGGGACTGGGAGGCCTAAGCGGTGAGAAAGCTCGTGCTCGCGCTGGCCGGTGTAACCGTGGCCGGCTCAGCGGTAGCGCTGGGCATCGGCGCCAGCAGTGCCGACCCCTCCTCCAGCAGCACCTACAACGTGGTGGGTGAGCCCTATGCCAAGGCGGTGGCCATTCTGCGGGCACAGGGCGTGAAGACCACTTTCGGCGGGTCGGTGGGCAGCGACGTACCACAGTCGCAGTGCGTGGTGAGCAGCCAGAAGGTGACCAGTTCGGCCAAAATGCAACTGATGCTCGACTGCACCGCGGCAGCCCAACCCGAGCAGCCCGCGGCGACGTCGGCGGCCACCGCCCCGGGCACCCAGAGCACCGACGCCGGGAACCGGCCGACGGCGGGCGCGCCGGGTGTGGTGACCGTCATCCCGACCCCGGTGGGCTGAGCGGCAAGGCTCAGTCGGCGTCCCAGGCGGATTCCGTCACCGCGGCGACGTCGATGAGCTTGGCCTCCTGCGACGCCGGACTGTCGATCTCCTCGGCGACGTAGTCGGCGACGAATCGCTTGATCTCGCCGTCGACGCCGGCCAGGATCCGCAGGATCTCACCCCGCAGGGATTTCGCGGTGACATGGACGGCGATATCCGACGGCCGGGGCTTGGCGACATCGATGACGATCAGCAGTGGCTCGGCCGCGCGCGCGGAGGCGCGCAGTGCGATATCGCCGTCGATGACGAACCGTTGCTTGTCCAGCCAGAGGTCGACGACCAGTTCGATGATGAGCGGGATCCGGATCGCGAAGGTGATGGTGTCGCCGAGGGTGCGGCGCACATGCGGTTGCTGGATCTTGACTTTGGCGGTCACCCGGGCGATCCCGCCCGGGCCCTGCGCCATCGGTCCCATCTCGAACTCGTCGCCGGCGATCTCGGCGAACGCCGCGGCAACACGCTCCTCGGTGACGGCCAACTCGAAGAACCGCCGCCCGAACTCCTCGTAGGTGACGAAGTTGTGCGTGTGCATAGGGTCCTACCGTCTCACGCCGCGACACCGATACGCGGGAGGCTCACAACTCGAGCAGCACCGTCACGGGTCCGTCGTTGACCGACTCGACCTGCATGTCGGCGCCGAATACACCGGTCTGGACCTGCGCACCGAGCCGGCGCAGGGTGTCGGCGAGAACCGTCACCAACGGCTCGGCATGCCCGCCCGGCGCCGCGGCATTCCACGTCGGCCGCCGGCCCTTGGCTGTGTTGGCGTACAGCGTGAACTGACTGATCACCAATACGGGCGCACCGATATCGGCGGCAGACCGATCGTCGTCGAGTATCCGCAGTTGCCAGAGTTTCTCCGCCATCCGCGCCGCGATGACCGCGTCATCGGTGTGGGTGATGCCGACCAGTGCCAGCAGTCCCTGGCTCTGCGGCCGGATGGCACCGACCACCTCACCGTCCACCGACACCGATGCCGATGTGACGCGCTGCACCAGGACTCGCATAACTGCCGATGATGCCAGGGCGGGGCTAACCGTTTGAATTCATCCGATCCTCATTGGTCAACGATGACTCCGGCAGATCGTCAGCGAATTTGTGAGAACTTGCAACGCAACTTCACGCGACACGCGCAAGTGCGTGGAAATTCAGATAACAATTCCAGGGATCGGATACGCCGGTGGACCGGATCCGGGAAACTGAATCAGGTACGCCGCGCCACCTATTGTGAGCAGGGTAAACGTCTCGGTTTCGCAGGGTTTTACGTAGCCCGAAATTTAGTGTTGTTGACCACATCATTGCGCGAAAAGTGATGCGCGCCACAGCTTTTGACAAATGTCGGCTTTGGGTGTCCGCATTTGATCCTGTTAGCGTTTATCAAATGTTTGCTCTCGCGGCATTGATGTCGCTTATCGCACAAGTGTCCGGCACGCCATACATTCCCGGCGGTGATACACCGGCGGGTACGGACTGTTCCGGACTCGCGTCCTGGGTGTCCAACGTGGCTTCCGGCCGACCCGCATTCGGCAGCAGGTTCAACACCGGCAATATCGAGTCCGCGCTGCTGTCGCGTGGATTCCACTACGGCACCGCGCCCAACTCGGTCGTGATCGGTTGGAACGGCGGGCACGCCGCGGTGACTCTGCCCGACGGCACTCCGGTGTCCAGTGGTGAGAGTGGCGCGGGCGTGCGTGTCGGTGGCGGCGGCGCCTACCAGTCGCAGTTCAACCATCACATGTATCTGCCGGTGCAGGCCGCGGAGATGCATACCGACGCGGCGCCCAAGCAACCCGGTGATCCGTCGGACCCTTCCGTGGTCGAGGTAGCCGATACGAATGCCGCCACATCGCCGGAGATTCCGGTCGGCGAGATCCCGGTCGGCGAGATCCCGGGCGTCGAGGTTCCGGTCGGCGAGGCTGCAATCGTCGTCGATGTGCCGGTCGTCGTCGATGTGCCGGTCGTCGTCGATGTGCCGGTGATTCCGGTGGCAGTCGACATCCCGGCGGACGCCGCGGCAGTAGACGTCCCCGCTTAGTCGCGATCGGGGTCACGTCCGCACGGGTCTAGTCCACTCGGCAATGCCGGACTCATGGGTTAATGGTGTTCTGGCCAATCTGACGGCCCCAGACGTACTCGCTGAGAAACGGCTGACCAAGTTCGAAGTGGTTGTACGGCGCGAGGGAAGCCCCGGTGTCGGCAACCAGGTACGGCGCCGGCCAGAAATCGCGGGTGATCGGCTGCCAGCAACCGGGCGCCCCCCCGGGACCGCCGCGGGCGTTGACCCGCGGCAGGTTCTCCGGATAGATGTATGGATTCGGGGCACCCAACACCAGTGTGTTGGTGGCAAGCGAGTAGCCGTTCCCGCCGAACGACGACAGGGCCAGTGGCACGAGTTCGGCGGCGTTGCGGATCGTGCAGAAGATCTCCGGGCTGTACGTGTCGAGCAGTCTCGAGGTGGCGAGCAGGTCACTGGTGGCACGGATCAGTGGTGGCGCAGCGCGCGTGACGGTGTCCGTCGCCGTACCGGCGAAACCCATCGTCGCCAGAAGTGCGGCATCGAGATCACCCTGTTGGGTGCCGAGGGTGCGCGCCGTGGTCGTCGCGTTGTCCAGACCGTCAAGCAGTTCCGGGCCGGCGCGAGTGACGATGTCAGCCAGTTCGGTCAAGCTGCGCACGCCCTTGCGCAGTTGCGGAAGTCGCGGGTTGACCTCGTTGAGGACCGCGTTCGCCTCGGTGATCGAGTGCCCGAATTTCGTACCCAGTCCGGTCAGCGCCTCAGCCGCGGCGGACAGGGTGAGATTGAGGTTGACGACGTCCACTTTCTCGGCGATTCCGGTGACGGTTTCGAACAGGGTTTGAAACTCCGTGGTCACAGTCGCGGCGGTAAGCACGTCACCGCCCGAGACGCGCGCCGCCGACGGGCTGTGCGGCGCGCTGAACTCCAAATACTTGTTGCCGAAGATCGTCGATGCCACTACGTCGACGGCGACGTTGGCCGGGATCACCGGGAGATAACGCGAGCCGATCTCCACTGCCAGTCGCGCCGCGGGTTCGCCGTCACGTTCCACCGCATCGATGGCGACGACTCGGCCGATCGCGACACCGTTGTAGGTTGCCTTCGCGCCCGGATCCAGAACCAGACCCGAGCGGCCCGACATCACAGTGAGCTGCGTCGTCGCGGAGAACCTGCCACGAAATTGCAGATACGACAGGCTGACCACGGCAGCGATGACCACGAGCAACACCAGCCCGGCGAGTTTCGTCGGGCCGCGATCATTGAAATCCCCGGTGGCCATCAGGTCGAAACGTACCCGCTGCAGACCGCACAACCCGGTCAGGGATAATTGAAGGCCGCTGGGGCTACCCGAAAGCTTCAGCGCCTAACCAGCTCAACCACGCTCGATAGGAGCAGTCATGTCCACCGTCGACGCGGACGCAGTCACCGGCATCGATTTCGAGGCCGAGGTCGCCGCCACCCAGCGGTATTTCGACAGCCCGCGATTCACCGGAATCACCCGGCTCTACACGGCGCGTCAGGTCGTCGAGCAGCGCGGCACGATTCCGGTCGACTACACCGTGGCGCGGCAGACCTCCGCCGCCTTCCACGCCCGCCTGCGCGAGTTGTTCGGACAGCACAGGTCGATCACCACGTTCGGGCCGTACTCCCCGGGCCAGGCGGTAGCCATGAAGCGCTGCGGTATCGAGGGCATCTACCTCGGCGGCTGGGCGACGTCGGCCAAGGGGTCGGTCACCGAGGATCCCGGCCCGGATCTGGCGAGCTATCCGCTGAGCCAGGTGCCCGACGAGGCTGCCGGCCTGGTGCGGGCGCTGCTGACCGCAGACCGCAACCAGCAGTTCCTGCGGCTGCAAATGACCGACGAGCAGCGCGCCGCAACCCCGGCAGTGGACTACCGGCCGTTCATCATCGCCGACGCCGATACCGGCCACGGCGGAGATCCGCACGTACGCAACCTGATTCGTCGTTTCGTCGAGGCCGGCGTGACCGGCTACCACATCGAGGATCAGCGGCCCGGCACCAAGAAGTGCGGACATCAGGGCGGCAAGGTGCTGGTGCCGTCGGATGAGCAGATCAAGCGCCTCAACACCGCACGGTTCCAACTCGACATCATGGGTGTGCCCGGCATCATCGTGGCCCGCACCGACGCCGAGGCGGCCAACCTGATCGACGGCCGCTCCGATGAGCGCGATCAACCGTTCCTGCTCGGAGTCACCAACCTCGCCATCCCGCCGTACAAGGCATGTTTCCTGGCCATGGTGCGCCACTTCCACACCCAGGGCGTCAGCGAACTCAACGGCCACCTGCTCTACGCGCTGCCCGAGGGCGAGTACGCGGCGGCCGACGCGTGGCTGAAGGGCCATGGCATCACCGCACTGATCGACGAGGCGGCGGCCAGCTGGGCCAAGGACCGCACCCAGTCACTAGATGGGTTGTTCGACAGGGTCGAATCACAGTTCATCGACGCCTGGCAGGACGATGCCGGTCTGGAGACCTACGGCAATGCCGTCGGTGAGGTGTTGAAGTTCAAGGAGAGCGAGGGCGAGGCGCTGTCGATGAAGCCGGCCGAGTGGGCCGATTTCGCCAAGACCGCGTCGCTGTATGCCGCTGCGCGCAGGGCAGCCGAACTCGGCGTGGACGTGGCCTGGGACTGCGAGCGGGCCCAGACCCCGGAGGGTTACTACCAGGTTCGCGGCGGTATCCCCTATGCGATCGCGAAATCCCTTGCCGCCGCACCCTTTGCGGACCTGTTGTGGATGGAGACCAAGACCGCCGACCTGGCCGAGGCGCGCGAGTTCGCCGAGGCGATCCACGCGGTGTACCCGGACACGATGATGGCCTACAACCTGTCACCGTCATTCAACTGGGACACCACCGGTATGACCGACGACGAGATGCGGGCCTTCCCCGAGGAACTCGGCAAGATGGGCTTCGTCTTCAACTTCATGACCTACGGCGGACACCAGGTTGACGGTGTGGCGGCCGAGGAGTTCGCCACCGCCCTGCGCCAAGACGGGATGCTCGCGCTGGCGCGCCTGCAGCGCAAGATGCGTCTGGTCGAATCCCCCTACCGCACCCCGCAGACCCTCGTCGGCGGTCCGCGCAGCGATGCCGCACTGGCGGCGTCGTCCGGACGCACCGCCACCACGAAGTCGATGGGCAAGGGCTCCACCCAGGTTCAGCATCTGGTGCAGACCGAGGTGCCCAAAAAGCTGCTCGAGGACTGGCTGGCGCTGTGGAGCGAGCACTACAAGCTCGGCGAGCGCCTACGGGTGCAGCTTCGGCCGCGGCGAGCCGGCTCGGATGTGCTGGAGTTGGCCATCTTCGGCGACTCCGATGGCGAGAAGCTCGCCGATGTGGTGTTCGATCCGATCAAGGACCGGCACGGCCGCAGCATCCTGACGGTGCGCGATCAGAACACCTACGCGGCCAAGATGCGGCAGAAGCGTCTGATGACGGTCGTGCACCTCTGGCTGGTAAACCGATTCAAGGCCGATGCCGTGTACTACGTGGCACCGACCGAGGACAACCTCTATCAGACCGAGAAGATGAAGGCGCACGGCATCTTCAGCAGCGTCAATCAGGATGTCGGCGAGATCATCGTCGCCGACGTGGACCAGGCCCGGATCACCGAGTTGCTGGCGCCGGACCGGGTGGCACTGCAGAAGCTGATCCGCAAGCAGGACTAGCGGGCCGCTGGCTCAGAAGTTGGGCAGGCTCAGAAGTTGTGGCAAGCGTTGACGGCTCTGCCGATCGGCCCGCCCGAGGCGTTGAGGACATCATCGCTGATGTCAGTCAACTGATCTTTGCCGAGGGCCTGCTCCAGCGTATTCGCCAACTGCTCACGCTGGCCCGCAGGAGCGGTCAGCACCACATCAAGTGCCACCTTCAGTTTCTGCTCCGTCTGCGGATCGCTACTGATCTTGCCCCAGATCAGGGGCGCGTTCTGCTGCAGTGACGACATCACCTGCTGTCCAGAACACGTCGTGGTGTTGAGAGTGTCAGCTGATGCCGGACCTGCCACCGCGATGGCTAAGCCGGTAGCCATGGCCAACACCGAAAGTCCGCGAAATCCCTTAGTCAATGCGCTCATGCCGGGGAACATAACGGACGGTGGGACTGATGAGCAAA
>JBAXIR010000087.1:0-11632 GCA_037138275.1 Mycobacteriaceae bacterium
GGTGCCGGCCGCCGAGGCGGCCGCAGGCGTATAGACGCAGGGGTTGGGCTGCTGACCGTTGCACTGAACGCTACCCGTTCCCGGCGCGGACAGCGGATCCTGGGCCGGCGGCTCCGGTGTCGGCAGCAGTTCGGCCGCCAGCGGGTTCAGCCCGTTGTTGATGGTGGGCGCGGGTATCACCGTGCCGGGGTTGACGGGCTGATCGCACCGAGCGCCCGCGGCCGGGCAGTTGACGATCTGGTTGGGATCGCCGAACCACGGGTTGGTACCCAGCGGCGTGTAGGGCTCATCGCTGCGGCATTCCAATGGCGAGGCCGCACGTTTACCGGGCACATCCACGCAGGGGAAGTTGCGCGCACCGCGCACCGAGTTAGCCGGGGTGTCCTTCGGGATCTTGCAGTACAGACCGTCGACGACCGGTTGTGGGCTGATGTCCGCCGGTGCCCTCCACTGGCTGGCGGGCAGGTATCCGGTCAGGCACGGCGGCGGCTGGTTGATCGACAGCCCGAGGTCCAGGGACGCCTTACCTGGAAACACGCCTGCCACCGTCTGTCCAGCTGCCGCGCCCTGCGGCAGCAGCACCAGTGACTGCTCGAAGCCCTTGTTGTAGCGCTTGAGCATCTCGATGATGATCTCGAGGTTGGCCAGCGTCTGAGGCAGCCCATCTTTCACATCGACAAATAGCGTGTTGAGTCCCTCGGCGGTGGGCGCGGCCTGCTGCAGGGTGCTGCGCAACGCGGCGTCCTGCTCCTTCCCCTGCCTCGTCAACGAGTTCAGGTTGGCGGCCCACGTGTAAATCGCATCCGCGGACTGAACCTGGCTGTCGAAGATCGGCGGCGAGTTGTCGACGAGGTCGTTGATATCGCCGATGTTGTTGTTAAGTTCACCGACGAAGGTCGAGGTGTTGTCCACCAACCTCTGCAGGGTCGGACCGAGTCCGCCGACCGCCAGGGCGGTCTCGTCGAGCAGGTTGGGGATCTTGTCCGCCGGCAGGGCAGAGAGGTTCCTGTACGCCGCATCCAATGCCGGGCCGACCGGTTGCGGCACGGTGCTCTTGGTGATGGTCTGGCCGCTGGCGAAGAACTGGTCTGAATTGCCGTCCGACACCAGGTCCAGATACTGCTCACCGATCGCGGTGACCGACCGGACGTTCGCGCTCGCATCGACCGGGATCTTGTACTTGTCACTGATCCGCAGGGTGGCGCGGGCACCCTTCTCGGTCGGTTCGATGTTGGTGACAGTGCCGATCGAGACCCCACGGTAGGTCACGTTGGATGTCCTGTAGAGACCACCGGCGGTAGGCAGGTCGACGGCGAGGGTGTACTGGCCCACCCCGACGAGGCTCGGCAGACGCAGGTAATAAATACTCAGACCGACCAGTGCCAGTACCGTCAGCACGACGAAGGTCACCAACTGGAATTTGATGAAACGGGTCAGCATCGCGTCTCTCCCCCGCTCACTCGCCGCGCTCGACGAACGGTCCGCCACCATCGGTCATATTCGGGTGCGGGGTGTAGCGGACGTCGGGAATCATCGTCTGCGGATCACGGCCCCACGACTGCTCGAGAGCACGCAGCATGCCCTGGACACCGGTGCCCGTCAGTAGCCCGTTATCGATCGCACTGAGCGTCAGGTCGACGCCCAGTGACAGGTTGATGTAGTCACCGCGGATCACCTTCGGAATGTTGTCCAGCGGGTAGGGATTGGTGATGATCAGGCGCATCGCGTCGAGGAAGAATGGCGCACCGCGGCCCAGTTGTTTGAGTGGGCGTTGCAGCACCGCGAGGTTGGTCTGGAGGTCGGCCTGCGCCGCCGAGAGCGACTCGCCGGTGATCTTGTTGAACCGGCCCAGCGCGATCACCGCATCACTGACCCGGTCGCGGGCGCCCGCCAGGTAATCCATCAGCGGCGGCAGGTCGACCAGCAACTGGTCGAGGGTGTTGTTGCGGCTTGCCACGTAGGTGATCAGTTTGTTGGTCGACTCGATCGCCCGCGCGATGTCCTCGCGCTGCTGGTTGAGCCGGTCGGTGAAGGTGTTGAGATTGGTCAGGAAAGCGCGGATCTGGTCGGCATTGCCGGTGAGCAGATTGTTGACCTCGGTCTGGATGACCTCAAGGTTTGGAATACCGCCGCCGCGCAGCACGGTGGCGACGCTGGCCAGGGTGCGTTCAATAGTGGGGAAGGCCGACGAGTTCTTCAGCGGGATGGTAGCGCCGTCGCGCAGCCGCTCGGGCGACGGGTTGGCCGGTGCGGCCAACTCGACGTGCTGGGTGCCCAGGATGGAGCTCTGGCCGATTTTCGCGGTCGCATTGGCGGGCAGTTCAATACCCGGCTCGATATCCAAGGTCAGGGTGGGCACCCAGTCCTTGAGTTCAATCCTGCGCACGGTACCGACGAAGACATCGGCCACCCGGACCCGGCTGTTCGTGTTGAGCGCAAGGGTGTCAGGGGTCTGGACATAGATCGTCATCGAGCCCTTGCCGGTACCGGGTCCGACCCCAACCGGTACGTTAGCGATCCCGCGCCACCCGCAGGAACTCAGCACAATCCCCACCACGAGCAGCGCCAGTGATCGCCAACCCAGCCGGCGCGCAGACTTCGCGAAAGAGTTCACTGTCAGCCCCCCATCTCAGCAGACAGCATCGGTCCGGGCGCGGCAGGCGCGGGTGCCGCCGGCGGCGGACCCGTCTGCTGCGATACCGGCAACGGCCCCGGTACCACATCAACGCCCGGGGCAGGTGGCGGCGGTGCACCCGGATACCACGGCGGCGGTAGCGGATTGTTCTGATCGTAGGAGTTCGACGGCGCGCCGCCCCGCGGACCGGCCGGCGGCACCGAGACGGGGTCGGGTCCGCCCATGAGGGCTGCCAGGGAATCAGGTGTCAGCATGGGCGCGGTGAGAGGTCCGACCTCAACGCCCTGCATGCCGGGAGCCACGATCCAGTCCGGTACGCCCAGGGGGCCCTGCCACGGGACGGTCGAGGAGTTGCCGTGCGAGAACAGGGTGTCGCGCGACCAGATACCCGGCACGGTGGTGTCCTTGTAACCCGACGGCGGCCGTAAGCGCTCCTCGGAGTACGCCACGTACTTGGGTAGCGTCTCGGCGCCGGAGAACTGGTTGAGGCTGAACGGCGGGTAGTTGAACTTAGTCGCGTCAAAGATCGGTCCGAGGTACTGGGCGCACAATTCCGCGGAATCCTGGTAGCCGAGCCGGCTACCAGCCTGGATGGCGCTGCAGATGAACTGCATCGGGTTGGCCCAGCTGGCGACGGCCGGGATCGCCTGGATCGTGCCGTGGGTGGGGTGGTAAATCTGATTGACGTTGGCGGCCAGGTTCGGATAGACGTGCAGAACCGTCTCGATGCCGTTGCGTGCATCGGGTTGCATCAGGGCATTGGTGACGTCGGCCAGATTGTTGATGTCGGTGGCCAGCACCGTGCCGTTGTCGTCGATGAACTTGCGAGCGGTCTTGAGGAGTACGTCGATTTCCTTGACCGCGGTGGCCAGCTCCTGGTCGGAGTTGTTCAGCGACGTGGTGAAGCCGGCCAGGTCGTTGTTGAGCGCGACGAACTGCTTGTCGCTTTGATGCAGCGCGTTGACGAACGTAGCCAGGCTCTTGGTGACCGCGAAGAAGTCGCCGCGGCCTTCGTTCAACGCCGCCACCGCGTCGCCCAACGCGCGGAACGTTGTATTGATCTGCTTGCCCTTGCCGTTAAGTCCGTCGGCCAGCGACTCGACGAAATCGCCGAGCGGACCCTTCGGCTGGCTCGGGGTCGGCCCAAGTTCGGTGACGAGTTTGTCGAGCTGGTTGCGGATGTCGTCCCACTCCACCGGCGACTGGGTGCGCTCCAGCGGAATCACGGCGTTGTCTGTCAGCGCCGGACCGCCGGTGTAGGGCGGGGACAGTTGGATCACCCGGGAAGCCACAACTGTGGGGTTGAGCACCGACGCGGTCGCGTCGGCGGGAACCTTGTACTGGCTGTCGAAGTTGAGCGTGACCCTCATCTTGTCGCCGGCCGGTTCGACGCTGACGACGTTGCCGACCTTGACGCCCATGATCTGCACCCGGTCACCGGGGTACACCGCCAGGGCGTCGGCGAAGTACGCGACGACCGTGGTGGTGGTCGCCTTCTTGTACAGATTCCAGCCCACGAATGCGGCGATCAATCCGAGGACGACGGCCAGTACGCCCACGATCACCGACGCGCGCGACACGCCAGCCAGACCTTTACTGCGGATATTCGCGATGGACATGGTCTATTGCCCTCCCATGTCGACCGGTGCAACCGCAGCTTCGGTGGGGCCGGGCACCGGCACGGTGCGCGCTCCCGTTGGACCCGGTGCCAGCGCCGGACCCGGCAGGCCGGGAGCGATCGGACCCATGGTGCCGGGAATAGCCGCTGCGGGCACACCGTGATTGGGCGTGGCCGAATCCGGAACCGGAGCGGACACCGCGATGTTCGGTGGTGGGAATCCGCCCGGCACCGGTCCGTACGGGCCGTCGGTCGCCGACGCGCACGGCATCGGGTTGCCCGGCGTCATGCTGCCGCCCGTGGGCGTGTAAGAACATGGCGAGCCGGGGCCGACGGCGGGGCCCGGGAATTCCGGCGTGCCCTCCATGATCGGCTGCGGCGCCGGTGGCGCTCCGTTGGCCTGCATGGCACCGGTGGGATCCGGGAACCGGAAGGCAGGCAGGCCGGCGTTGCGCCAGAACTCCTCCGGATCGATCCCGCGCTTCTTGAAGGCGGCGTCGATGAACGGCTGCATGAGTTGGCCGGGAATCAGGTTGACGATCATCGACTTGAAGTACGGACCCGAGCCGATACCCTCGGCCAGCGCGCCCATGAACTTCGAGGCCGTGGTGATCGAGTAGGCGAAGTCATCCTTTTGCTTGGCCAACACTCCGCTGATGATCTCCAGCTGGGACAGCACATTATTCAAATTGGGGTTGTCGTCGATGAACCCGACGAGCTGCTGGGAAACCGCGCTGACGTTGGCCAACAGGGAGTCGATGGCCTGACCGCGGGCGTTCACCGTGGCAAGTAACACCTGGGCGTTGACCAGCAACCGGTTGATCTGCTGGGATCGGTTGCCCAGCACCCCGGCGACCTTGTTGGCCTGGGCGAGGAGCAGCTTGAACTCGTCATCGCGCTTGCCGATGGTGTCGGAGAACCGGGCGATCCCGTCCAACGCCTTACTCAACTCGGGGGAACTCTGGTCAAGGGTCTCGCTCAACACGTTCAGCGACTTCTTGACGGCGTCGAGATCCCAGCCGGATGTGGTCTTGGTGAGGTCGGAGAACGCGTCGTACAACTGATAGGGCGTGGTGCTCTGGTCCAGTGGCAGGGTGGCGCCGACCGCAAGTGGCTTGTTCCCACGCGTGTCGATCTCCATTACCCGCTTACCGAGGATGGTGTCGGTCCGGATCGACACCCGGCTGTCGGACCCGATGCGTTGATCGCCGAGGGTGAACCCGACCTTCACCCGGTCACCGTCGATCTTCAGCGACTTGAGCATGCCGACGTCGACGCCGTTGATCCGGACCTTGTCGCCGGGACTTGATCCCGCCGAATCGGCGAAGTGCGCGTAGTAGACGGGCTTGGCGAACAGCATTGGAGTGCTGACGAAACTCTGGCCGACGCCGATGACCATGATCAGCACGAGCAGGCCGATCAGGCCGTTGCGTATCCGGTCGGAGCCTTCGAGGGTTCTCATTTCGGCGTGCACCTGCCAGACGGCTGCTTGGTGATGTTAACCGTGCGAACCGGCCCGCCCGGCTGCAAACCGTTGAGTTTCAGGCTGATGTCACACAGGTAGAAGTTGAAGAAGTCGCCATAAATGCCACCGGCCCGGCCGATCAGGGTGATGGCCGCGGGGTATTCGCTGAGCAGCTTGTCGAGTTTCGCCGGATCGTCGGCGAAGGGTTGCTGGATGGTCTCCAGGTGGCCGGTGGTCTGCTGCAGCAGCGGGCGGTCATCACGCAGCAGCCCGGCCAGGGTGCCTGAGGCATCACTGATGTCGGCGATCGCTCCGGCCAGTGGATCGGCGCGGTTCTTCAGGCCGGTGATCAGGGTCTCGAAATTGACGACGGTGGAGTCGAATTCCTTCTGGTGCTTAACGACCGTTCCGAGCACGGTGTTGAGATTGGTAATCACCTCACCGATCGCCTGGTCGCGGTCGGCGAGGGTCGAGGTCAACTGCGCTGTCTGGCTGAGGATGTCTTTGATCGTGCCGCCCTGGCCCTGGAACACCGTCACCAGCGAGGTGGCGATGTTGTTGACCTTCTCCGGGTCAAGTGACTTGAACAGCGGCTTGAATCCGCCGATGAGCGCATCGAGGTCGAGTGCCGGTTGGGTGCGTGCGACTGGGATGAAACCGCCGGGCGGCAGCACCCGATCGGAACCATCACCGGTGCCGCGCTCGAGATTGAGGTACCGGTCGCCAATCAGGTTCGCGTAGCGGAGTTGGGCCGTCGTCGACTGGTAGAGCGGCAGCGATTTGTCGACCTTGAAGGTGACCAGCGCGCGCTGGCCGTTGTCGGTGAGTGAGATACCGGACACCTTGCCGACCTCGACGCCACCGGCGCGGACGAACTGTCCGGATCGCAGTCCACTGCCATTGCTGAACTCAGCGGTGTAGGTGTTGTTGCGCTCAAACCGCAGCTGCCCGAAGATCACGATGAGTAGCGCCGTGCAGAGCAACAGCACGAGGGAGACGATGCCGAGTTTGACGGCGGTGGGGGAAGTCCTCATGGGTTGATCGTCTGCTCCCCGATTTGACGTCCCCACACGTATTCCATCAGGAACGGCTGACCGAGTTCGAAGTGGTTGTACGGCGCAAGCGACGCACCGGTGTCAGCCACCAGGGTTGGCGCCGGCCAGAAGTTCTTGTTCACCGGCTGCCAGCAACCCGGGGCGCCGCCCGGACCGCCGCGGGCGTTGACGCGCGGCAGGTTCTCCGGATATACATACGCGCCCGGTGCGCCGAGCACCTCAGCGTTGGTGTCCAGGGAGAAGCCATTGCCACCAAATGAGGATAGTGCCAGCGGCAGGAGTTCGGCGTAGTTGCGCACCGTGCAGAACAGCTCGGGGCTGTAAGTGTTCAGTGTTTGCGACGTCGGGATGAGGTCCGACATCGCCCGCACGAAGTACGGCATACCGCGCTCGAATACGTCGGCGCCGGTGTTACCGAAGCCGGCCGCGGCAAGCAGTGCGGCATCGAGATCGCCGCGCTGGGCGTTGATGGTGCGCGCCGAGGTCAGCACGTTGTCTAGGGAATCCCAGAAGTCCGGGCCGTAGGCGGTGTAGATATCGGCCGTGTCGGCGAGTTTCTGCAAGCCGTACTGCAGGCGGGGCAGGCGCGGGTTGAGTTCTTGCAGCGCAGCGTTGGCACTCACCAACGACTTGCCGAACTTGGCGCCCAGGCCGGTCAGTGATTCCGCGGTCGCCGACAGGGTCAGGTTCAACTTGACCGGGTCGATCTTCTCCGCGATGTTGGTAACCGTCTCGAACAGCGAGTTGAACTCGACCGTCACGCTTCGGGCGTCGATCACGTCCGATGAGGTGATTCGGGTCGGACTCGGTTGCGCCGGACTGGTCAGCGAAACGTACTTGTTGCCGAAGATCGTGGTGGCCTGGATGTCGGCCTGCACATTCGACGGGATGAGCGGCAGGTAGCGGGGATTGACCTCCAGGATCAGTTTCGCGGATTCCTTGCCGTCTGAGGCCTGAGCCGAGATGGACTTGACGCGGCCGATCTCGACGCCGTTGTAGGTGACCTTCGAGTTCGGGTCCATCACCAAACCGGCCCGGCTCGAGACCAGGGTCAAATCCGTTGTCGGCGTGAGCTTCCCGCGGAACTGGAGGAACACCAATGTGGTGATCAACGCCAGGATCGCCAGTAGGACGATCCCGGCCAGCTTGAGCGGCGGGCGGCGTTGGGTGTTCAGGGGTGCTGTCATCGGCCGCTACACCGTCAGGTTGAAGTTCGGGTTGGTGCCGTAGAGCGCCAGCGAAGCGAACAGGACCACGAACTGAACCACCACGAGCGAGGTTCGCATGGAGCGGCCTACCGCCTCGCCCACGCCCACCGGGCCACCGCTGCAGGTGTAGCCGAAGTAGCAGTGGTTGATCATCACGATGACCGAAATGATGATCACCTGGATGAAGGACCAGAACACGTCGTCGGGTCTCAAGAAGGTGTGGAAGTAGTGCGAGTAGGTTCCGCCGGACTGCCCGTAGAGCACCGTGGTGGTCAACTGCGCGGCCAGGAAGGCCATGATGAGCGCCATCGCATACAGCGGGATGATCACCACCGCGCCGGCCAGTATTCGGGTCGACACCAGGTAGGAGATGCTCTTGATGCCCATCACCTCGAGGGCGTCGATCTCCTCAGAGATGCGCATGGCGCCGATTTCGGCGGTCGCGCCGGCGCCGACCGTGGCGGCCAACGCCTCCCCGGTCACCACCGGTGCGGTCAGACGCACGTTGACCATTGCGGCCAAGAAGCCGGTGAAGGCCTCCACACCGACGTTGCCCAGGGACGCGAAGCCCTGGATGGCGATCAGCGACCCGGCCGACAGCGTTACGAATCCGACGATGGCGACGGTACCGCCGACCACCGCCATCGCACCGGCACCCATGCCGATCTCGGCGATCAGACGCACGATCTCCTTGCGGTAGTAACGCAGCGCGTGACCGATCTGCCCGACAGCCTGCACGGCAAACCAGGCCACTTTGCCGCAGCTGTCCAGGAACCGGCTGGGCAGGCCGGCCAGTTTTCCGGCATCGCGGGCCGCACGGGGGAAGCGGGTGCGTACTACCGTCGCATTCGCTGTCGCCGTCGCCATCTACCGCCCCGTCCCGAACCGCACACCGATGGTCGTGAAGATCACGTTCACCGCGAACAATGCCACCACGCACAGCACCAGAGTCTCGTTCACCGCGATGCCCACGCCCTTGGCGCCGCCGCCCACCGTCAGGCCGCGGTAACACCCGACCAGTCCCGCAATCAGGCCGAAGGCCAGGGCTTTAACGATCGAGATGATCACCTCGGGCAGCCCAGTCAGCAGGGTGAGCGTCTGTAGGTACGCGCCGGCGGAGAGGTTCTGCAGGCCGACGCCGAAAATGAAACTTCCCACCAGGCCGATCATGATGACCGCGCCGTTGAGCAGGACGGCCACGAACATCGCCGCGGCCACCCGGGGCACCACCAGTCGTTGGATGGGGTCGATGCCGAGCACCTCGAGGGCGTCGATCTCCTCGCGGATGGTGCGCGCCCCGAGGTCGGCGCAGATCGCGGTGGATCCGGCGCCGGCGACCACGAGCACGGTCACCAGCGGGCCCAACTGCGTCACCGACGCAAGCGCGGCGCCCGCCCCGGAGACGTCGGCCGCGCCGAACTCCTGCAGCAGCAGGTTGAAGATGAAGATGATGAGCACGGTCAGCGGGATCGACATGGCGAAGGTCGGCAGCAGGGCGACCGACATCAGAAACCAGCTGTACTGCACGAATTCTTTCCACTGGAACGGCCTGGCCAGAGCCCGAAAGGTGAGCATGCACATCTTGAAGAAGCCACCCATGGCCTGCAACGGGCCGCGTATGCGCTTGCGAAGGTAGCCGCCCACGCCGGTCGCCGTCGTCACACGCAACCTCCCCAGCCCACGTCGTCAGTGATACCGATCTCCCCACCACTAGGTAGTGAGCAAGTCCACAGGAACATACCCGATACTCGGATGGTCATACGCCGCAACCGCACTATTGACCCTCCGCCGGTTTCACCGGCGCGCCGAAACGTGCCCTCAGCTCGTTCTTCAGCACCTTCCCGGCCGGATTCCGAGGCAGCGAATCGACGATTTCCAGCACTTTCGGGTGCTTGTACCGCGCGAGGCGCTCGTTGAGGAACTCGGAGAGCTCCTCCAACCGGAGATCCGCA
This sequence comes from Mycobacteriaceae bacterium, assembly GCA_037138275.1. Classification (GTDB taxonomy): domain Bacteria; phylum Actinomycetota; class Actinomycetes; order Mycobacteriales; family Mycobacteriaceae; genus Mycobacterium. Next base: position 9,934 of record JBAXIR010000087.1, read on the forward strand.
GCACTGATGGCGGCCACTGCCACCGGAACCTCGCCCCATCTGTCGTCAGCCCGGCCGATGATGGCCACCTCGACGATGGCCGGATGCGCGGCCAGGGCGTTCTCGACCTCGGCGCAGTAGACGTTCTCCCCGCCGGAGATGATCATGTCCTTTTTGCGGTCGACGACCCAGATATAGCCCTCGGCATCGCTTCGGACCAGATCGCCGGAGTGGAACCAGCCGCCGGCGAACGCCTCAGCGGTGGCCTTCGGGTTGTTCCAGTAGCCGGCCATCAACGTGGGGCCCCGGTAGACGATCTCGCCGACCTCGCCGACCGGGGTGTCATTCATGTTCTCGTCGACGATGCGGGCCGACACCGTCGGGACCACCCGGCCCACCGAACCGAGTTTCCGGATCGCGTCGTCGCCCAGCAGCATGCAGGTCACCGGGGACATCTCGGTCTGACCGAAGGCGGCGAGGATCGTGGCGTCCGGGAAAGTCTCGGCCATCTGACGCAGCAGGGTGTCCGACGCCGGTGCGGCACCCCACGACAGCGTGCGCAGACGCAGATCGCGCGGGCTGGCCTGTTGTTCGGCGCACACCACCTGCCACTGCGCCGGCACCAGGAAGATACTGGTAACCCGTTCGGCGGCAAGCACATTGAGGAGGTCGCCGGCGTCGAACCCGCCCAGCGGGTGAATGACGACCGGGGTGCCCAGTGTCATGGCCGGAAACATCCCGCCGATCCCGGCGATGTGGAACAGCGGAACCCCGATGAAGCCGACGTCGTTGTTGAGATCCGGATTGCCGGAGTAGATGGCACACGTCGCCTGGCCGGCCAGGTTGGTGTGGGTGAGCACGGCTCCTTTGGGGTGACCGGTGGTTCCCGAGGTGTACATGATCAGCGCGGGGCTGTCATTGGGTATCTCGACGATCGGGGCCGGGCCGCCCTCCTCGGCGACGAGATCCTCGTAGCCGAGAACGTCACCGTCTCCGGTCGATGCCTCGGCGACGATCACCGTGGACAGCACCGAGGTGATGTCACGCACTGCTGCGGCGATTGGTGCCAGCAAGGGTTCGGTGATCAGTACGGCCGAGCCGCAGTTGTCGACGAGGTAGGCCAACTCGGGTGGGGTGAGCCGGAAGTTGACCGGAACCGCGATGGCGCCCAACCGATTTGCGGCCAGCGTGGCCTCGATGAACTCCACGCGGTTGAGCATCAGGATCATCACCCGGTCACCGACGCCGATCCCCCGGCGGTGCAGCGCGGCGGCCAACGCCGACACCCGGCGTTGGAGTTTAGCCCACGTGGTGGTCTGCCCCATGAACCGCAGTGCGGTGGCGTCGGGTTGCATCAGCGCGTGACGCTCGAGTTGGGTGATCCAGTTCTGCCGGCGGGACAGATAGGGCTGCTCGGTGTCCTGTGAGAGATCCATCGCAGCCAAGCTACAACCGAACTCGTTGTTGCCGTTGGGCTTTACCGTCCGCCGGACAGCTGTTCGGCACGATTCTTCAGATTGTCGGCAAGGTGATCAAGGACGTCGTTGACGACTTTCTTCATCATCATGTTCGGAATCGGTAACGACACCTCGACGTCGAGGTCCACCGTCAGCAGGCTCGTCGACCCCATCTCCACGACCGAGAACAGTTGCTCCTGCTTGGTGAACAACTCGCCCTGCTGCATCACGGTCTGGATCTGGACCGGAGTCGGGTAGTAGAC
>JBAXIR010000088.1:0-11599 GCA_037138275.1 Mycobacteriaceae bacterium
ATCTTGGCGAACCTGTCGGACAGCCGGCGCATCCGGATCATCAATGATGCGGCCGGGCTGACGGAGGCGTCGAGATAAGCCGAAAGGTGTTCTCGTGCAACGCCGATCCGGGAGGCGAACTCCTGCTCGCCGAGTCCGGATCGCTCCAGTAGTAGTTGGACGTGTCGGGCCGCCTCGGCGCGCTCGTTGGCTTCCAGGTGGCTGCGGGCGCGCACCAGAACCTCGTTGAGCGCCTTGGAGATTCCCTGTGGCGCAGCGGTTTCCAGTACTTCCTCGACCTGGCGCGCGGTGCGTCCATACGGATCACGTTTGATGGCGACGACGATGCGTTGCCAGATGCTGATATCGCCTGTCTCCAGCGCTGAGCGGATCGACGACGTAGGCCAGAACTCGACGGGTGTGTCGTCGATGGCCACCGTCAACCCGCTTCCTCCAGTGTCGCCACAGCCAGCGACAGGCACCGCGTCCGGATATCGTCCCACTCCGCCGTCGCGTCCGGGGCAGACCAGCGCTCGTCGTCGGCGGCGTCGGTAGGAACCGGATCAGCCAGCCTGCGGACGAGTTGCGTCGCGATCCACTGCCGGTGTGGTTGCCCAGAACTGTAGTACCCGTCGATCCCGGCCAGCACGGTCGCGGCGTTCTCTATGTTCATGGCATCGGCCAGGTCGGCGAGTTCGGCGTAGTCCGACCGGCTGTTCCGGCACAGCACCAGGTAGCTCTTCAACCGCAGGGTCTCTGCCCCGGTCGGTATCTGCAACCGGTCGCCGGTGGGCAGTTGCACGTTGGTGGTCTCGACCGGGCTGCGACGCTCGAACTCGGTCTCGGTTTCCAGCGCGTCGAGTGCGACCGCAAGCCGGCCCCGCCACATGGTCACCGGGTGAATCGGACGCAGTGTCGCGGTTCGGGAGCCGCGGCCGGACTTCACGCCCCGGCCCGCACCGGTTCCGCAGCCGCTGAAGGCCAGCGGGTCGGCCACGCTGACGGCGTCGGGCGCCATTTCTTTGAGCCGCGCCGCACCCTTGACCACCATCCGAAGGTCGGCTGCCGGGGGCGCCACCGTGGTGATCTCATCGGGGATCACCACCAGATCGCCGAGATCGACTTTGGGCAGCGGCTTTTCGAAGTCCACCGACGGCAGGATCCGGTCCAGCCAGCCGGGCAACCACCAGTTCCACTGATCGAACATCGCCATCAGTGCGGGCACCATGACCAGGCGGACCACGGTGGCGTCGACGGCGATGGCCACCGCACAGGCGACGCCGAGTTCGGCGACCAGTGGCATACCCGCGGAGGCGAAGCCGAGGAACACCGCGATCATGATCAACGCCGCACTGGTGATGGTGCGCGCACTGGTGGCCACGCCGTAGGCGACCGCGTCGCGGGTATCGCCGGACTGTAGGTACCGCTCCCGGATCCGGGTGAGCAGAAAGATCTCGTAGTCCATCGACAGGCCGAACGTCATCGCCAGCACCAACGGCGGGATGGTGCTGTCAATGGATGAGATGGGTTCGAACCCGAGGTCCGCCAGCCATCCCCACTGGAACACCGCGACCAGGCTGCCGTAGGCGGCGGCCACCGACAGGATGGTCATCACGACACCCTTGAGTGCCAGGAACAACGACCGGATCGAGATCAGCAGCATCACGAAGGCGATCAGCGAGACGAAACCGAACACCAGGAGCTGGGTCTGCGACACCCGGTCGTCGAAATCCTTGATCAGTGCGGTGGGGCCGCCGACGTCCACCCGGGAGGTACCGGCAACCGTCGGCAGTTGCGCGCGCATCCAGTCGATGCTGTCGCGCGCGGCCAGATCCTCGGGATCCACCGACAGCACCGTCGAGATCAAGGCACTGCTGTTGTCGTCGGCGAATACCGGTGGTGACACCGAGACGACATTGGGTGCCTCGGAGATCTTTGCGGCGACGGCATCCAGTGTCGCGGTGTTGCCCGGGTTGGATGCATCGCCGGCCGGGAACCCCACGAGCACCCGTACCGGCCCCAGCGCACCGGGGCCCAACGCCTGGGCGGCGGCAGCCACACCACCCCGGATCTCGTGTGATGACGGGAACTGCCGTTGCATGCTGTTGCCGAGCGTCATCGAGAACGCCGGTGCGGCCAGCAGCAGCAGGAACGTCGCAGCCGCCAGCGCCGACGCCCAGGGCCGCCGCATCACTGTGCCGACCCAGCGGGTCCAGAACCGCGACTGGGTCGACTCCGGCCGGCGCGACCAATGCAGCAGCGGTGAGCGTCTGGCCGCCGCACGCCCGAAGGTGGCCAGTACGGCCGGCGTCAGCGTGGTCGACGTCAGCACCGCGACCGCCACCGCGAGGATCGCGCCGGTGGCCATCGACTTCAACACCGGGGTGTTGATCAGGTAGATGCCGGTGAGCGAGGCGATCACGGTCAGGCCCGAAAGCACAACGGCCAGACCCGATGTCGCCATGGCGGCGTCGGCGGCTTGATCGCTGTCGCGTCCGGCGCGTAACTCCTCCCGGTACCGCATGAGAATGAATAGCGAGTAATCGATTGCCAGGGCGATGCCGAACATCGACACCGTGGACGTGACGAACACCGACATCGTGGTCACCGTCGACAGCAGATAGACCACACCCATGCTCACGGCGACGGTGCAGATCGCAAACGCCAGCGGTATCGCGGCGGCGGCCAGCGAGCCGAACACCGCGACCAACACCATCAGGACGATCGGCAGGTTCCACCGTTCGGCGGCGGCGATGTCATGTTTGGTTGTGCTCTGCGCGGCCGCGCCGAGGGCGCCCTGCCCGATGACGTAGAGGCGAACCCGGCCGTTGTCGGTCGTGCCGGGCCGGGTGCCGTCGACTCCTATTGTGGTCCGCAGTTGCCGGGCGATGTCGACCGCGCCGCTGTTGTTGAAACCCAGCTTCAACGACAGCACGTAGGGGCGGTCCGGCGCCGGTTCGGGCTGCGCGGGGTTGGCCACCACCTCGACGCTGGAAACCTGTCCGGCCGCCTGTTCGAGTTCGGCTACGGCCGCAGCCATATCGTCGTAGGTCGCGTCGGCTCGCGGCGCCGCCACCAGAGCCAGTGGCGAGGAACCCTGCTGTGGGAAATGGTTTTCGAGTTCGGTCTGAACCTGCAGCGATTGGGAGTCGGCCACCTCGAAACCACCGCCGGTGAGCTGGTTCGACTGGGTCAGCGCAAGGTATATCGACGGCAGCAGCGCCAGCAGCCAACATGCGAAGACCAGCCATCGATGTCTGCGCAGACTGCCGCTCAGGCGCATCATGAACTGCTGGATGGTGGTCTCCCCGCATTGCCCCGAAGTGCGTGCTGCGAGCCTACCGCAGCGCCACCGGTGTCATTCGGGTCGAGATCCGGCATCGCGCACTACGATGATCCCAACGTCAAGTGAGGGAGTCCGAAGATGATCACTGTCCGTCAGGTCGGTCGCGCGATGAGTGTTTCGATCGGTGCAGGCGCCGTTGCCGGAGCCCTTCTTGTCGGCATGGCGCCGTCGGCGCTCGCCGCGCCACCGAACTGCACCGCCGCGGACCTTGCCGGTGTGGCCGCCGGCGTCTCCGCCGGGACATCGGCGTACCTGTTCGTTCACCCCGACGTCAACGATTTCTTCACCGGACTGGAAGGCACGCCGCGCGACACACTGCGCGATTCGGTGCGGCAGTACCTCGATGCCAACCCGTCAGTGCGGACGGATCTGGCGGGTATCCGCCAGCCACTGGTGGATCTGAAGGCCCGCTGCGGCCAATCCGACGACCTCGACGTTCCCTCGCCCTAGCGACGGCGGCCGCTCACCCTCGTGACGACGGCCCGCCAGCCCAGTAGCAGCAGCCCGATGGTCAGGGTTGCCACCGCGACGAAACTTGCCGCGGTTCCCTCAAATGTGGCTTTGCGCAACAACATTCCCACCGCGACGGCGCATACCCATATCGTGATGCCGGTCGGAACCACTGCCGTCGGCTGACGCCAACCCCGCGAGATCAACCACCCGACGACCGCGCCGGCCACGAACGGCCAGGCCGTCTCGGCGACACCGCCGATGCTCAACCCCTCCGCGTGATTGCGTCGACCCACGGCGGCAAACAGCGCGATGAAAGCAATATCGACGGCAAGTGCGGGCAGCGTGTGGGTCGTGGATGCCCTGTCAGTCTTCATGGTGCTCATCACGCCGACCCTCGAGGTCAGCCAACTCCTGGTCGGCCAATTCTTGGGCGGCCAGCTCTTCCACCGGGACTTCGGGGTCCAGCGCACCGTCGGTGCGGAACATGGCGAAGAACACCAACCAGCCGATCGCCGAGATGAAGATCCAACTCACCAGGCGGTAGATCAGCATCGCCGAGATCGCGTTCGGCAGTGTCATTCCGCTCGACACCAGGCCGGGCACCAGAATCGCCTCCACGACCAGCAGGCCGCCCGGCATCAGCGGAATCGCACCCATGGCCCGGGCTGCGGCGTATGCGACGGTCAACCCGGCCAGTGAGGGATGCCCGCCCGCCGCGTAGGCCGCGAAGGCCAGGCAGGCGACGTCGGCGACCCAGTTGAACAGCGACCAACTGAAGGCCTCGGACAGTGCGCGGCGGCTCAGGCTCACCGATTCCAGTTGGGTGAGCGTCCCGCGCCACCGATGCAGTCCGGTGTCGGCGGGCTTGCCGCGCACCGAGTTCACCCAACCTAGGACTCGGACGCCGATACCGTCGATCAGCTCAGGTCTGCTCGCCACGGCCTGGGCGAGCAGTAGCAGCGCGATGAAACCGCCGAGGGTGAATAGCAGGGAGAACGGATTGTTCTTGGCGCCCAACAGGAATGCGCCGCCCAGACCCAACAGTGCCAGGCCCACCACCTGCAGAGCACCCGACATCACCAACTGCCAGGACGCCACCACCGGCGAGGCACCCCAGAGTCGTTGCTGACGGTAGACGAACGTCGCCGACAGCACCGGGCCGCCGGGCAGCGTCGTACTCAGTGCGTTGCCGGCGTAGAACGCCGCCTCGGAACGCCACTGATGCACGGTCACGCCGGCTGAGCGCAGCAGCGTCCGTTGGATCTGGGCGAAGCTGTGCATCGAGGCCATGGCCGCCACGATCGCCGCGAGCACCCACCACAGGTTCGCCGACAGCAGGCTCATCCAGGCTTTGGCCAACTGGTCCCAGACCAGGGTGGCCTCCACGGCGAGCACGATCAGTGCGACACCGAGCACCGCCCAACGCAGCCACGAAAACTTTCCCCGGGACTGGGCGCGGTGGTTCCCCTCGCGGGCGGAACCAAACGACGCGTCGTGGGCCACACTGCTCAGGGTAGCTGTGCAGGGTGTTTCCGCCGGGGATGTGGACAGCGGCCGGGTTAGGCTGACCCCATGTCGGCCGACGACGCGGTTGAACCTTTCGTCCGTAAGGCGGCCGCGTGGTCGTGGCGGCTGCTGGTGATTGCCGCGATGGTGGCGGCGTTGCTGTGGCTGATGTGGCAGCTGCGGGTGATCGTGGTCCCGGTGGCATTGGCCGTCATGCTGACCGCCCTGCTGCTCCCCGCGGTCGATCGGCTGAATCTGCGCCGTGTGCCGCGCGGTCTCGCGGTCGCACTGGTGCTTCTGGGCGGGCTCGCGGTATTCGGCGGAATCATGACTTTCGTTGTCAGCCAATTCATTTCAGGCCTGCCCGGTCTTGTCGAACAGGTCACCCGCAGCATCGACAACGCCACCCAGTGGCTCATCGAGGGTCCGCTGCACCTGAGCCGCGAGCAGATAGACAGCGCCGGCGACACTGCGATCACAGCCCTGCGCGACAACCAGGAGAAGCTGACGACGGGGGCGCTGTCCACCGCGGCCACCCTGACCGAGATCATCACCGGTGCACTGCTGATGCTGTTCACCCTGATCTTCCTGCTGTACGGCGGTCGCAACATCTACGCATACCTGACCACGATTGTGCCCGCGCACACCCGGGACCGGGTCCGCGATGCCGGGCGGGCCGGTTTCGGATCGCTGATCGGCTATGTCCGGGCGACATTCCTGGTGGCACTGGTCGACGCCGTCGGCATCGGCGCCGGTTTGGCGATCATCGGCGTGCCACTCGCACTGCCCCTGGCGTCGCTGGTGTTCCTCGGCGCGTTCATCCCCCTGGTGGGTGCGGTGCTCACCGGATTCATCGCGGTCGTGGTGGCACTGCTGGCCAAGGGCTTCATCTACGCGCTGATCACGCTCGGGCTGATCGTCGCCGTCCAGCAGTTGGAGGCCCACGTCCTGCAGCCACTGGTGATGGGCCGGGCCGTGTCGATCCACCCGTTGGCGATCGTGCTGGCCATTTCCACCGGGGCGGTGGTGGCGGGCATCGTCGGGGCACTGCTGGCCGTGCCGCTACTGGCCTTCCTTAATAGCGCCATCCGGGTGCTGGCCGCTTCCGACCCCGCCGTCGAGGCGGCGCACCTGGGAGCCGGCGACGGCCCGCTGATCATGGCGCCTCAACCGGATACCCCCGCGGTCTAGCCTCGGCCCTTGGCGCGTGCGTTGAGTTGTTCGGTCGCCACATCGGAGTCGACGGATCCCGGCCGGCTCACCGGGATGGCCCGGGTCGCCTCGGCGGAGATCGACGGCGACTGCCGGGGAATCGCGGTGGTGGCGTCCTCGGCGATCACGTGCTCGGTGAGCACCGGCGTGATCGACGGTCCGGCGCTCACCTCGGTGGGCTCCTCCGACGACGCGACGCCTGCCGTCCGCCGCGCCTTGTTGCGCAGTTCGCCGAGCCAGGAACCGATATCCCGCCCGTCGTCGGCCTTGGCGGTCCGGAACCGCGTCGTGGGCGCGTCGACCACCGGGGCAGCGATTGCCGGGGCAGCGCTCACCGGGGCAGCGCTCACCGTGGCGCCGACGAGAGCGACCTCGGGCTCGCCGTAGCCCGGCCGCTTGCGTTCGTCCGGCAGGTAGATCTCGCCGAGGCCGATCTTGTTCTGCAGTCGCTTCATCCATCGCGGCGCCCACCAGCAGTCGTCGCCGAGCATCTTCATGATCGCCGGCACCAGGAACATCCGCACAATCGTCGCGTCCAACAGCAGAGCGATCAGCAGACCGAAGGCGAGGTACTTCATCATCACCAGATCGGAGAACACGAACGCGCCCGCCACTACGGCGAGCACCAGGGCGGCCGCGGTGATCAGCCGGCCGGTGGTGGCGGTGCCGATCCGGATCGCCTCGGTGGTGGACATGCCTCGCTCGCGCGCCTCGACCATGCGGGATACCAGGAAGACCTCGTAATCGGTAGACAGGCCATAGATCACCGCGATGATCAACCCGATCATCGGCGCCATCAGTGGCTGGGGCGTGTAGTTCATCACCCCGGATCCGTGGCCTTCGACGAACATCCACGTCAAAACGCCCATCGTCGACCCCAACGTGAGTGCGCTCATCAACGCGGCCTTGATCGGCAGCACCAGCGATCCGAACGCCAGGAACATCAGGATGGTCGTGGTGATGATCAGCAGCAGCACCATCAGCGGCAACTTCGAGAACAGGCTGTGGATGCTGTCCTGCTCCAGTGCCGGTGTGCCACCCGCGAACAACTCCACGCCCCGAGGCGGGGTGATGGATCGCAACTCGCTGATTTTTTTGGCCGCGTCGTTGCGGGTCACCAGACCGTTCTGGATCACCCGGATCGACGGATCCTTGGATGCCCCGTCGAGGTACGGACGTTCCTTCCACATGGCGTCGGGATTGTTGTCGGGATCGGTGAACCCACTGATCTCCATCGCTTTGTTCCGGACCTCGGCGACCTGTTGATCGGTGACCGGTTGGCCGTTATCGCTCTGCAGCACCAGCGTCAGCGGTTCGGTGCGGAAACCGGGGAAGATCTTGTCGAACTCCTCCTGCGCCACGCGAACCGAGTTATTCGGCGGCAGGTACTTCTCGCTGATGCCGCCGAGTGCCAGTTTTCCGAGCGGGATGATCATCAGGATCAGCAGTACGACGATGGGGGCGGCGAACAGCAGGGGCCGCTTCATCACCCGGTTGACCAACTTGCCCCAGAAGCCGCTCTCGACCTCCTCGCGGGTCTTGGTCTTCTGGGTCTTCTCAGCCAGCCAGTCGATGATCTTTCGGGAGACCGGCCAGTTGCGTAGGAACGGCACCCGCAGCAGGGTGCGAACCCCGAGCGCGTCGACGTTCGGGCCGAGGACGGCCAGGATGGCGGCGAGCACGGTGATCGACAGAATCGCGGCCAGCATGACCGAGGCGATGATCGCGTAGGTGATCGACTTGAGGAATCCCTGCGGGAACAGCAGCAGCGGCAGCGATGAGGCGACGATGATGACCGCGGAGAACACCACGGTCCGCCCGGCGGTCATCACGGTGCGTCGGACCGCGACCTCGGTGTCGTAGCCCTCGGCGATCTCTTCTCGGAACCGGCTGACGATGAACAGTCCATAGTCGATCGCGATGCCCAGGCCGATCAGTGTCACGACGGGTTGCGCGAAGAAGTGGACCGGCGCGACGTCGGCGACTAGGCGCATGATGCCCAGTGCACCGAGGATGGACAGGCCGCCGATGATGGCCGGGAGGCTGGCCGCCACCACACCGCCGAAGACGAAGAACAGCAGCACCGCGACCAGGGGGATGGCAGCCACCTCGGCGCGCTGCTGGTCCTCACCGATGGTTCCGGTCAGTTCGCTGGCCAGCGGTTGCAGGCCGGCCTGTTTCACGTCGACGCCGGGGATCGCGAAGCTGGTGGCCACCAACTTGTAGTTGTTCAGGATGGTGTCGTCGTCGTCGCCCTTGAGTTGGATCGACATGAAGGCGTGTTTCTTGCTCGCATCCGCCATGTTCGACAGCATCTCGGGGTTATTGAAGTAGCCGACCGACCGCAGAATCTCGTCGGGGTGGTCTTTCTGGGCCTGGGCGAGGTTGTCGAGGACCTTCTTGCTGAACTCGGGGTCGTCGACGGTCTTGCCGTCCGGCGCGGTATAGATCGCCACGATATGGCCTGAGGTATCACGTCCGTAGGCGCCGTCGGCGAGCAGTGACGCGCGCACCGACTGGCTGCCGTCGTCGTAGAACCCGCTCTGGGTGACGTGCTTGCCCAGGTCCATGCCGAAGATGCCGCCGCCGATACACAGCGTCACCATGAGACCGATAACGATGTACCGGTACCGGTAAACGGTCCGACCCCACCAGGCGAACAAGCGATCTCCTCACTACACATCACATCTGCGGCGGCTTCGCCGTTGGTCCCAGTCCGTCGTTGTCCCAGCTGGCCGTTGGTTACCCTCGGCCGTTGTTCACAGTCGCGATGTCAGCAGTGCGGACAGCGGCCGGAACGGCTGCAGCCATGCCCCTTGCTCGGGTAGCGAATCGAGGCTGATGCGCGGCAGCGGCTCACGGAAAACACCGGGAATGTCCTCCAAGTCGACAAAATCCAAGGTATCCGACGCTAACGCCCAGCTGGCATGTTCGCGAAATCCGATCACACCGACCGGGGTGCCGCTGCGCGCGATGTCCTCCAACGGCACCCGGAAGGCCTGGCCATCGGCCGACGCCACCAGCAGGTTTGCCAGTCCCTCACGCTGCCGCAGGGCGATGTGGGCCAGCATGTCGCTGTCGACGTCGCTGTCGTCGTCGACCTTCGGCTTGGCGAAGACGGCGAAGCCGACGTTGCGCAGCGCCTCCACCCAGGGCCGCACGACGTCGGCGCTACCGGCGGCGATATTGGTGAACACCGTCGCCTCGGGTTCCAGCGTCATCCCGGGATACAACTCAGACAGGTCCGCGGTGCGGTTCAGCAGCCACCGGCCCAGGGCGTCGAACCGTGGCCGGTGGGCCGCCGTCGGCCTGCCGCCGAGAATGGAGCCGAGGCCCATGTCGAGGTTGGGCGCGTCCCACACCAGCAGTACCCGCATGGTCGCCGGTTCCTGCTCGACGGCGGGAGGGGCGTCGATGGTCTCGTGGATCAGGGTCATGGTCGTTTCACCCACAGGAGTTCGGTCACCGGGCTGCCCGCGTGACGTGCCTTCATCTCGTACTTCGTGATCGGCCGGTCGGTCGAGATCGGCAGCATCTCGCCGGGGCCGGCCCGGCGCAGCAGGGGCTCGGCGTCGCCGACCTCGGCGATCTGCTGGGCGTAGCCGGCGTGGTCGGTCGCCGCGTGCAGAACGCCGCCGGTGCGCAGCCGATCGGCGATCAGGGCGACGGTCTGGGGCTGCAGGAGCCGCCTCTTGTGGTGCCGGGACTTTGGCCAGGGATCCGGGAAGAAGACCCGCACCCCGGTCAGGGTGCCCGGGCCGATCTGATGCTCGAGAACGTCGACGCCGTCGCCGCGGATCATCCGGATGTTGGCGACGCCCTCGCGGTCGATGGCGCTGAGTAGTTGGGCGAGTCCGCGGCGGTAGACCTCGACGGCGATCACGTCGACATCCGGCTCGGCCTGCGCCATGGCCAACGTCGACGTTCCTGTGCCGCAACCGATCTCGCACACCAGGGGGGCGCTGCGGCCGAACCATTCCGCGGTGTCGAGCCGGGCCGCAGGTTCCGGGCCGCCGCTGCGGGCCAGGGTGCCGAGCCGGGGCCACAGCCGGTCCCAGGCGTCCTGCTGGGTGTCGGTGATGGTCGAGCGCCGGGACCGGAAACTGGTGATCCGCCGATGCGCCGGGGTCTCGGGCGTGCTCAATCCGCCCTGGCGCGAGTGCATTGATCCATGGTGGCCCATGAACTGCGGCGCACCACTACCCAGATACAGATTGATACCCAACAGTTGTCTTTCCACCTGACTCGCGCCCCACCCGAGCGGCTGCCACCATGGCGCGATGCCGCAGCACCCCCATGCCGCACTGCTCGGTGCCGGTGCCGCCGTCCTCGACGATTCGGCCCTGCACCGGCTGACGGCGGATCTGAGCGCACCGGTGCGGGTGGCGGTGACCGGGCGCGCAGGCGCGGGCCGGGGCATGGTGCGGCGGGCCCTGCGGGGTGCCGGTGCGCTGCTCGCTGACCCGGGCGAGCCCTCTGACGTCGACGTCTACGTCTTTGTCGAAACCCTCACCTCGGACGACGTCGCCCTGCTCGCCGGGGTCGACCGGCCGACGGTGGCGGTGCTGAATAAGGCCGATCTCACCTGTTTTCGCGGTGCGGGTCCCGTGGCGGTCGCGGCGGCACGGTGCCAGGAATTACAGCGCCGCACCGGGGTGCCGACCCGGCCACTGGCAGCCCTGCTGGCGGTCGCAGCCTCGCGCGACACCGCCGGACAGCGATCCCTGATCGACGCGCTGCGCACCGTGGGTGCCAACCCGGCCCGGCTGGCCCCGGGCATGCGGCACCGGCTGCTGGCCGAATTGGACCTGTTCGGTACCGCGATCGCGGCGGCCGCGGTGGGCCGCGGCGCGGATACGCCCGCATTGGCGGCGCTGCTGCACCAGGCCAGCGGCATATCGGCGGTGCTCGAGGAGATCGACCGGGCCGCCGCGCCGATCCGCTACCGCCGACTGATCGGCGCCCTGGCACGCCTGGCTGATGCCGCGGTCGGACCGCGGGGCGCCGGGGTGGCGGAGTTCCTCGCCGGCGATGCCGTTGCGCTGGCCCGGATGGCCGCCGCGCTGGATGTTGTCGGCGCAGCGGCGACGACGGTCGACCCCG
>JBAXIR010000089.1:0-11171 GCA_037138275.1 Mycobacteriaceae bacterium
CAGTGAGCGCTTGCGCGAAGAGCAGAGGAAATCAGTGAGCGCTTGCGCGAAGAGCAGAGTCGATCGGTGACGGGTGACCTGCAAGCCGCCTTTGAGAAGGTCAAGGCGGCGGGTAGAAGCAAGCCCCGGGACGGCCGTTTCGCGGTGAATCAGCCGATGGTCGAGCATTGGCTCGACGCTATCGGTGACCACAATCCGATCTACAGTGACGAGTCCGCAGCCAAGGCCGCGGGGCACTCGGGTGTGGTGGCCCCGCCGGCGATGATCCAGGTGTGGACCATGGCGGGACTCGGCGGGGTCCGCGCCGACGATGATCCGCTGGGCAAGATTCTGGGGCTGTTCGACGAGGCCGGCTACATCGGTGTGGTGGCCACCAACTGCGAACAGACCTACCATCGGTATCTGCATCCCGGTGAACAGGTCAGTGTCACTGCGGAACTCACCGATGTCGTCGGCCCCAAGCAGACCGCTTTAGGTGAGGGCTATTTCATCACTCAAAAGATCACCTGGGCTGTCGGCGATGAGGACGTCGCCGAAATGATGTGGCGCATCATGAAGTTCAGGCCCGCTGATGCGCAGTCGGGGGCCGCGGTACCGGCCGATCTCGATCCCGAGCAGATGATCCGCCCCGCCGCGTCACGCGACACCCAGTTCTTTTGGGACGGCATCAACGCCCACGAGTTGCGCATCCAGAAACGCCCCGACGGCACGTTGCAACACCCGCCTGCACCCGCGCTGTGGAACGACAAGGATGTGCCGACCGATTATGTCGTCTCCAGCGGGAAGGGAACGGTGTTCAGCTTTGTCGTCCATCACGCCCCGCAGGTGCCCGGCCGAACACTGCCCTTCGTGATCGCCCTCGTCGAACTCTCCGAAGGCGTGCGGATGCTCGGTGAGTTGCGCGGTGTCGATCCGGCGACGGTGGAGATCGGAATGGATGTGCGCGCAACCTATATCGACTTCCCGGCCGGCGAGAGTGGGCCGGCGTGGACGCTGTACGCCTGGGAGCCGGCGGCATGAGCGCGCCCACCGTCGGCACCAAGCTGCCCGAACTCCCGCTCTACGGTGACCCGACGTTCATCGTCTCCACCGCCATCGCCACCCGCGACTATCAGGACGTCCACCACGACCGTGACAAGGCCCAGGCCAAGGGGTCCAAGGACATCTTCGTCAACATCCTCACCGACACCGGTTTGGTTCAGCGCTACGTCACCGACTGGGCCGGGCCGACGGCAGTCATCAAGACGATCGGACTCCGACTCGGTGTGCCCTGGTACGCCTATGACACCGTCACCTTCAAAGGTGAGGTCACGGGAGTCGACGACGGCCTCGTCACGGTGAAAGTGGTGGGCAGCAACAGCCTCGGCGATCACGTCATCGCCACCGCGACACTGACTATCGGAGGTTCCTGATGCCCGGTGAGCTGTCCGGTAAAGCCGCGATCGCCGGGATCGGTGCCACCGACTTCTCCAAGGACTCCGGCCGCAGCGAGCTTCGACTGGCGGCCGAAGCCGTGTTGGCCGCACTTGATGACGCGGGCCTGACACCGGCCGACGTCGACGGCATGGTGACGTTCACCATGGACTCCAACACCGAGGTCGCGGTCGCGCGGGCCACCGGTATCGGTGACTTGAAGTTCTTCTCCAAGATCCACCACGGTGGCGGCGCGGCGTGTGCCACCGTCCAGCAGGCCGCCATCGCGGTGGCCACCGGGGTCGCGGAATGCGTTGTGGCATATCGGGCTTTCAACGAACGCTCCGGAATGCGCTTCGGTCAGGTGCAGATGCGGCTGATTCAGGGTGCCGACTCCACCAGTGTCGACAACTCCTACTCCTATCCGCACGGGTTGACCACACCGGCCGCGCAGGTCGCGATGATCGCTAAGCGCTACATGCATCTCTCGGGTGCTAACAGCCGCGACTTCGGCGCGATCTCGGTGGCCGACCGCAGGCATGCCGCCAACAATCCCAAGGCGTACTTTTACGGCAAGCCGATCACGATCGAGGACCATCAGAATTCGCGGTGGATCGCCGAACCCCTGCGACTGCTGGACTGCTGCCAGGAGACCGACGGCGGGGTGGCCATCGTCGTGACCACACCCGAGCGCGCGCGTGATCTCAAGCATCGGCCGGCGATCATCGAGGCGGCATCGCAGGGTTCAAGTCCCGATCAGTACTCGATGGTGAGCTACTACCGGCCCGAACTCGACGGGCTGCCGGAAATGGGTCTGGTGGGTCGGCAACTGTGGGCGCAGTCAGGGCTGAAGCCGACTGATATTCAGACTGCGATTCTCTATGACCACTTCACGCCGTTCACCCTGATTCAGTTGGAGGAGTTAGGTTTCTGCGGTAGGGGTGAGGCCAAGGACTACATCAAAGACGGCGCAATCGAGATCGGCGGACGGCTGCCGATCAACACCCACGGCGGTCAACTCGGCGAGGCCTACATCCACGGCATGAACGGCATCGCCGAAGGTGTGCGGCAGCTGCGCGGGTCCTCGGTGAACCAGGTCAACGACGTCGAGCATGTGCTGGTCACGGCCGGCACCGGTGTGCCGACGTCTGGCCTGATCCTCGGCTGACGCCGGCGCCCACGAACCCTACGCGGGAACCAACTCCACATCGGAGAGAATGGCGGCATTGTCCCGGCCAGGCGCGGTGACGACGCCGACGTAGCGGCCGCCGTCGTTCCACACCGATACCTTGAGGGTCTCGCCGGGGAATACCACGCCGGCGAATCGCGCACCGTAGGAACCGACCCGGGTCGTGTCGGCGTCCAGAAGGGTGTCGGTCAGCGCCTTGCAGACCATGCCGTAGGTACACAGCCCGTGCAGGATCGGCCTGGGAAAGCCTGCGGCGGAGGCGAATCCGGGATCGGAGTGCAATGGGTTGCGGTCGCCGCAGAGTCGGTACAGCAGCGCCTGCTGCGGCAGTACCGGGATGTCGATCTCGTGGTCTGGCGCACGGTCCGGCGTGGCCGTCGACGTCGACGGCCCGCGCTCACCGCCGAAGCCGCCCTCGCCCCGAGCGAAGATCGAACGCTTCACGGTCCACAGCAGCGCGCCCGCGGGATCGGTGACCGTGGTCTCGTTGACGATGACCGCGGCCTTGCCCTTGTCCCAGATGTCGGTGATCCGCGTGACCGCCCGCCCCGAGCCACTCGGTGGTAGCGGGGCGGGAACGCGTACCGCCTCGCTGGCGTGCAGCACCCGGCTCAACGCGATCTCGATGCCGGGAAAGCTGACCCTCGGCGCCTCGGTCATATGGAAGGTTGCGGCGACGCTGCTGAACGTCGGCAGCACCTGCGGGGTGCCGTCCGTCAGGTAGCGAAGCTCGCGGGAGTCCATCGGGTCACGGCCCGCACCGAGGGCCAAGTGGTAGAGCTGCACATCGCTGCTGGTCCAGGAGAACTCGACCGGCTCCAGTTCTGCACCCAGTGCGGCGTCGAGATCGATTGGCACGTCAGCTTTTTCCGGCGATATGCAGGGCCGCCAGGTAGCCGAAGGTCATCGCCGGCCCGATGGTGCCGCCGGGTCCCGGATAGGTGTGGCCCATCACCGGTGAGCTGACGTTGCCAGCCGCGTACAGGCCCTCGATCACCGAGTCGTCGTCGCGCAGCGCCCGGCCGTGGACGTCGGTGCGGATACCGCCCTTGGTGCCCAAGTCGCCGGGCACCATCTTGGCCGCGTAGTACGGGGGGTGGCTGATCTCGCCGAGATTCGGGTTCGGCTTGTTGGTCGGGTCTCCGTAGTAGCGGTCATACGCGCTCTCGCCGCGGTGGAAGTCCTCGTCTACTCCGGATCGGGCGAAGCCATTGAACCGCTCGATGGTCGCGCGCAGGCCCTCGATCGGAAGGTTCGTCTTCTGCGCCAACTCCTCGAGGGTGCTTGCCTTGACGATGACTCCGGAGTCAAGCCACTTGGTGGGGATGCGTTGGCCGGGCTGTAGGCCCGCGAAGATGAAGCGATTCCGGTACTGCTGGTCGAACAGCAGCCAGGCAGGGATGTTCTCGCCGGGCCCGTCGCCGTGGCCGTATTGCCCGCCGTACATCTGGTGGCAGGCCTCGACGTAGGGCATCGACTCGTTCATGAATCGCTGGCCCGACATGTTGACGATGATCGAGCCGGGCGAGTTCCGCTCCGACAGTGCGAACCACGGCGCGCCCTCGAGCGGCACCGTCGGCCCCCACCAGGCGTCCTCCATGAGTTCCAATGCGGCACCGAGCTTTTCGGCAGCGACGATGCCGTCCCCGGTGTTGGCGGCCGCCCCGACGGTCCACTCGGTGGTGATCGGCCCGCGCTGATACTTGACCCGCATCTGCTCGTTGTGCTCGAAGCCACCGGAGCCCAGGATCACCGCGCGACGAACTCGGATCAATCGCGGTTCGGCGATTTCCGGCTCGTTCATATCCCGCACGTAGACCCCGCGCACCACGCCGTCCTCGTAGTAGAGATCGGTCAGTGCGGTATTCAGCAGAACCGGAACGCCCGCGTCCTGCAGTCCGATTCGTAGCGGAGCGATCAGTGCCCGGCCCATGCCGACCAGATTCTTGCCCCGCATATTCGACCAGACGCTTCGGATACCAACTTTTAAACTGCGCAGCACTCCGCGCGGGTGGCGCTTGAGCTGATTCAGTCGCACGTAGTCCTGTTGCATCACGACCACATTGAGCGGCACCTTCCCGTAGGCAGGTTCTAGCCCGGACATATCCGGGCCAAGCCTTTTGGCGTCGAAAGGTTTGGGTTCTATTGAGCGTCCGCCGGGTCGGCCGCCGGGGGTCTCGGGGTAGTAATCGGAGTAACCCGGCACCCAACACATCTCCAGAGGTGTGTTCTGTAAGACGAATGACAGCATCTCCGGAGCGCGGTCCAGATAGGTGTCGATACGTTCGGGCGCGACCACGTCGCCGATGATGGTGTGCAGATAGGTGCGGGCTGCGTCGGCGGTGTCAGTCACCCCGTCACGCTTGAGGATCTCGTTGTTGGGGATCCATACGCCGCCGCCCGAACGGGCCGTCGAGCCGCCGAAGTGCGCGGCCTTCTCAATCACTACTGCGGAAAGTCCCTGGTGAGCGGCAGTAAGTGCGGCGACCATGCCGGCCGCGCCGCTTCCGACGACAATGACGTCGTACTCCTCGGTTGTCATACTAGAACACGTTATAGAATTACCCCGTCCGTCCGCTACTGGCGCCCCTGACGATTGGAACCGGCGAATGCTGAGCAGCGCCATCCGTGCCGAACTCGCAGCGGGTCTGGCCGACGCCGAGCGCAGCCGGGTGCCGATCACACCGCTGACCGCCGCCCACCCCGACATCGATGTGGTAGACGCCTATGAGATCCAGTTGATCAACATCCGGGCGCGCCTTGACGACGGCGCCCGGGTGATCGGCCACAAGGTCGGCCTCTCCTCGGAGGCGATGCAGAAGATGATGGGTGTCGACGAACCCGACTACGGCCATCTGCTGGCCGATATGGAGGTGTTCGAGGACGTCCCGGTCGACACCGCGAGATTCCTCTACCCGCGCGTGGAGGTGGAGGTGGGTTTCATCCTCGCCGATGACCTGCCGGGGGCCGGTTGTACTGAGGACGACGTGCTGGCCGCGACGGCCGCGTTTGCGCCGTCGATCGAACTCATCGACACGCGCATCAGGGACTGGAAAATCGCGCTGTGCGACACGATTGCCGATAATGCCTCGTCGGCCGGCTGGGTGCTTGGGCCGCAACGGGTTTCGCCCAAGGATATCGATATCAAGACCATCGACGCGGTGCTGACCCGCAACGGTGAGGTGGTGGCCGAAGGCCGCAGCGACGCAGTCCTGGGCAACCCCGTCACCGCCGTCGCGTGGCTGGCCCGCAAGGTCGATAGCTTCGGGGTGCGCTTGAAGGCAGGCGATATCGTGTTGCCGGGTTCGTGCACCCGCGCCATCGACGCCCGGCCCGGCGACAATTTTGTCGCCGACTTCGCCGGTCTCGGCTCAGTCCGACTGTCCTTCGAGTAGGGGAAGCGTCATGGCATCAGCGAAGAAGACGGTCGCCATCGTCGGCTCCGGAAACATCAGCACTGACCTGCTCTACAAACTGCTGCGCTCGGAGTGGCTCGAGCCGCGCTGGATGATCGGCATCGATCCGGATAGCGAGGGTTTGGCGCGCGCCCGGAAACTAGGCTTGGAGACAAGCCACGAGGGCGTGGATTGGCTGCTGGCCCGAGACGAGACACCCGATTTCGTGTTCGAGGCCACGTCGGCCTATGTCCATAAAGCCGCCGCACCGCGCTACGCCGAAGCCGGTATCACCGCCATTGACCTCACTCCCGCCGCGATCGGCCCGGGAGTGGTCCCGCCCGCCAATCTGCGCACGTACCTCGATGCCCCGAACGTCAATATGGTCACCTGCGGCGGGCAGGCGACCATACCGATCGTCTACGCGGTGTGCCGCGCGGTCGCCGAACAGGGCGCAACCGTTCCCTATGCGGAGATTGTGGCGTCGGTGGCCTCGGTGTCGGCCGGGCCGGGAACCCGGGCCAATATCGATGAGTTCACCAAGACCACCAGCAGGGGAGTGGAGACCATCGGCGGTGCCGCGCGCGGCAAGGCGATCATCATTCTCAACCCGGCTGATCCGCCGATGATCATGCGGGACACCATCTTTTGCGCCATTCCCGAGGACGCCGATACCGATGCGATCGCGGCGTCCATCCGGGAGGTGGTGGCCGATGTGCAGACGTATGTTCCGGGTTATCGGATGCTCAACGAACCGCAGTTCGACGCCCCGTCGATGAACTCGGGCGGCTACGCGATGGTGACGACGTTCATTGAGGTCGAGGGGGCGGGTGACTACCTGCCGCCGTACGCGGGCAATCTCGACATCATGACCGCCGCGGCGACCAAGGTCGGCGAGGAGATGGCCAAGCAGGCCGCACACGTCACAGGGGGCGCACGATGAGCGACAGCATCTGGGATGTGCGGATCACCGACACCTCGCTGCGGGATGGTTCGCACCATAAGCGCCATCAGTTCACCCTCGATGAGGTGGGTGCGATTGTGGCCGCCCTGGACGCGGCCGGGGTACCGGTGATCGAGGTGACCCACGGCGACGGCCTGGGCGGGTCGAGTTTCAACTACGGCTTCTCGAAAACCCCTGAGCAGGAACTGATCAAGCTGGCCGCCGAGACCGCCAAAGAGGCCAAGATCGCCTTCCTGATGCTGCCCGGTGTGGGCACCAAGGAAGACATCAAGGAGGCGCAGAACAACGGCGGATCGATCTGCCGGATCGCCACCCACTGCACCGAGGCGGATGTGTCGATCCAACACTTCGGTCTGGCCCGCGAACTCGGGTTGGAGACGGTGGGCTTTCTGATGATGAGCCATACCATCCCCCCGGAGAAACTCGCCAAACAGGCCCGCATCATGGCCGACGCCGGATGCCAGTGCGTCTACGTGGTCGACTCGGCAGGCGCACTGGTGCTCGGCGATGTGGCCGACCGGGTGGCGGCACTGGTAGCCGAACTCGGCGACGACGCGCAGGTGGGCTTTCACGGCCATGAGAATCTCGGTCTGGGAGTGGCGAACTCAGTGGAGGCGGTGCGTGCCGGAGCCAAGCAGATCGACGGTAGCGTCCGGCGCTTCGGCGCCGGTGCGGGCAATGCGCCGGTCGAGGCGCTGATCGCGGTATTCGACAAGATCGGCGTCAAAACCGGCATCGATTTCTTCGAGATCGCCGATGCCGCAGAGGAAGTCGTCGCGCCCGCCATGCCCGCCGAGTGCCTGCTAGACCGCAACGCACTCATCATGGGTTACTCCGGGGTGTACTCCAGTTTCCTCAAGCATGCCGTTCGCCAGGGGGAGCGCTACGGCGTGCCGGCACATCAACTGCTGCACCGCGCGGGCCAGCGCAAGCTGATCGGTGGCCAGGAGGATCAACTCATCGATATCGCCCTGGAGATCAAGCGCGAGCAGGAAGAGGCCAATGACTGAGATGGCGTATTCGCAGCCCCTGCAGGACGCCATTGCCGAAGCCGAGCGACTCGTTCGCGAGGCTCCGCTTATCGAGACTGAAGCCGATCTGCTCGAAGGCCTGCAGTACCTGGCCGGCTGTATCGCGGCGTGCACGCATCTGGCATTCGACTATGACCGTGATCATCCGTTCCTGCACTCCGGCACCGGACCGTTCACCAAGATGGGTTTGGACAACCCGGACACCCTCTATTTCGGAACCCGCGTGCAGACCGGGAATGAGTATGTCGTCACCGGTAACCGCGGCACCACGACCGATCTCAGCTTCCAACTGCTCGGCGGGGAGTACACCGACGACAACGTGCCGGACAGTGAGACGGCGTTCGATGACCGTCAACTCGATATCGCTGCCAACGGCGACTACGAATGGCGGTTCACGCCGAAAACCAATGCGCAGTTGGTGATTCGTGAGGTGTACAACGACTGGTCGGCCCGACGCGGCAAGGTCGCCATTGCCCGCACTGACACCGCCGGGACCGCACCACCTGCGCTGACCAACAGCCTCATCGAGAAACGTTTTGCGGTCGCGGGCAAGCAACTGGTTCAGCGGGTCAAGACGTGGCTGCAGTTTCCGCAGTGGTTCTACATGAACATTCCGGTGAACACGATGGTGGCTCCACGACTGACTCCCGGCGGCCTGGCCACCCAGTACTCGTCCGCCGGCCATTTCGACCTGTCGCCGGATCAGGCGTTGGTGATCACATTGCCGGTCACCGATGCGCCGTATCTCGGCTTTCAGTTGGGCAGTCTGTGGTACGTCTCGCTGGATTACATCAATCATCAGACCTCGCTGAACGGCACTCAGGCGCAGGCGGATCCGGACGGCAAGATTCGCATCGTCGTCGCCGAACGCAATCCCGGTGTGACCAACTGGGTCGAGACGGACGGACACCGCAAGGGCTTTCTGCAGTTCCGCTGGCAACGGGTGTCGCGTGAGCTCACCGAGGCCGATGGCCCGACCGTGGAACTCGTCGATGCCGGCGATGTGCCGACCCGGTTGCCGTATTACGAGAGCAACAGAATCTCTACCGAAGACTGGCGGGCACGGATTGCACTGCGGCAGAAGCTGATCGGCGACAGGATGGTGGGCTAGACAATGACCGGAATGCTCGAAAACAAGGTCGTGGTGATCAGCGGTGTCGGACCCGCACTGGGAACCACGCTGGCGCGTCGTTGCGCGGAAGCCGGTGCCGATCTGGTGCTCGCCGCGCGTACCGCTGAGCGGCTCACCGAGGTCGCCGACCAGGTGAAGTCCATGGGCCGGCGTGCGCTCGCGGTGAGCACCGACATCACCGACGACGAGCAGGTCGCCAACCTGGTCTCCCGCAGTCTTGAGGAGTACGGCAAGGTCGACGTGCTGATCAACAATGCCTTCCGGGTGCCGTCGATGAAGCCGTTGGCAGACACGACGTTTCAGCACATCCGCGACGCCATCGAACTGACGGTGCTCGGTGCGCTTCGGATCAGCCAGGGGTTCACCCCGGCCCTGGCCGAGTCCAAGGGCTCGGTGGTGAACGTCAACTCCATGGTGATCCGGCACTCCCAGCCGAAGTACGGTGCCTACAAGATGGCCAAGGCGGCGTTGCTGGCCATGTCGCACTCGCTGTCCACTGAGCTTGGGGCACAGGGTATCCGGGTGAATACCGTCGCCCCGGGCTACATCTGGGGTGGGACGTTGCAGAGCTACTTCACCCATCAGGCCGGGAAGTTCGGCACGACGGTGGAGGAGATCTACAACGCCGCCGCGGCCGGATCCGACCTGAAGCGGCTGCCGACCGAGGATGAGGTGGCATCGGCGATTCTGTTCCTGGCCAGTGATCTGGCCAGCGGGATCACCGGCGCCACCCTGGATGTGAACTGCGGGGAGTACAAGCACTGATGGCGGGCCGTACCGATGTGGGGACCGTCGAGGACCTCAAGGCCTCCGCGGTCAAGACCGTCGGTCTCGACGATTTCGGAACCGACGACGACAACTACATCGAGGCATTGTCGGTGCTGCTGGAGTCCTACCGGCGGGACGCGGACTTCACCGAACTCGGTAGCAAGATGTCCCGGTTCTTCGTGCGCAATGCTCTGGTGGCGCGATTGCTCAGTGAAGCATCGTGGAAGCAGCACCCGCAGTACGCCGAGGTGCCGATCACCGCGCCGATCTTCGTCACCGGCCTGCCCCGCACCGGCACCACGGCACTGCACCGACTGTTGTGCGGCGACCCGCGCCACCAGGGCCTGGAACTGTGGCTCGCCGAATTCCCGCAACCCCGGCCACCGCGCGAGACCTGGCCGGAAAATCCGGTCTTCGCACAGTTGGCGTCGCGGTTCGCCAAGGCGCACGAGGAGAACCCGGATTACACCGGGTTGCACTTCATGACCGCCGACGAGGTGGAGGAGTGTTGGCAACTGCTTCGGCAGTCGCTGCATTCGGTGTCGTATGAGTCGTTGGCCCATGTTCCGACCTATTCGACGTGGCTGGCCGCGCAGGACTGGACGCCGTCGTATCAGCGGCACCGTCGCAACCTGCAACTGATCGGACTCAACGAACCCGAAAAACGCTGGGTGCTGAAGAATCCGAGCCATCTGTTCGCACTCGACGCGCTGTTCGCCACCTACCCCGATGCGCTGGTGATCCAGTGCCACCGGCCGGCCGAGACCATCATGGCCTCGATGTGCTCACTGGCGCAGCACACCGCCGAGGGGTGGTCCAACAGCTTCGTCGGCGCGACGATCGGTGCCGACTCACTGGAGACCTGGTCACGCGGCCTGGAGCGGTTCAATGCGGTACGGGCCAAGCAGAATCCGGCGCAGTTCTGCGACGTGGATTACTTCGAACTCATTAGGGAACCGCTGCGCACCGTCGAGAACATCTACGCCCACTTCGGGATCGAGATGACCGACGCAGCCCGATCTGCCATCGCGCAGACCGACGACGAGAGCAAGCAGGGCCCGCGGGCACCGAAGCACACCTATTCGCTGGCGGATTACGGGCTGACCGAGGATCAGGTCACCGAGCGTTTTCGCGGGCTCTAGACAGCGCGGGAAGAGTTTTCAGCCGTCGCCGGGGGACGGCGCGCTGGAGTACTCCTCCAGACAACCCTCGGCGACGGCGTGGGCGATGCTGTCGGAGAGCTTCGGGCAACTTGGAGCCCGGGCACTGCTGCCACCGG
>JBAXIR010000090.1:0-11091 GCA_037138275.1 Mycobacteriaceae bacterium
TCTGGCCGATATCGACGCCCATATCGCTCTGGCCGATATCGACGCCGAAGTACTGGGTGCTGCCCTGCGGCACGCGGTCGTGCTGGTGGTGTCCGCGATGGGCGGTGAGTTCGTGGCCGGCACCGTGGTGTCGGTATTGCAGGCCGCCGCCGAGGCACTCCAGCAGGCGGCCGCCGACGGGGACGGGCTGGCGCAGGCGCTCGTCGCGGCGGGTGAGGCCGCGACGAGCGCGCTGGAACGCACGCCCGACCAACTGCCGGTGCTGGCGCAGGCGGGTGTGGTGGACGCCGGCGGACGCGGGCTGCTGGTGTTGCTCGACGCACTGAGCGCGACGGTCACCGGTCACACGCCGCACCGCCGGGACTTTTCACCCGGTCCGGCCGCGGTGGTGCAGGGCGTCATCGAGTCCGCGCCACCGGAATTCGAGGTGATGTATCTCCTCGGCGGCTGCGACGCCGACGCGCTCACGCGGCTGCGTGCCGACCTGGCGGTGTTGGGCGACTCGGTGGCGCTGGCGCCGTCCACCGAGAATCGGCATTCGGTGCATGTCCACACCGACGATGCGGGCGCGGCCGTGGAGGCGGGACTGGCTGTCGGCACGGTGACCAAGATCCGGATTTCTGCGCTGGCCGCCGGGCGGGTAGCGCCGGGTGGGTGGAGTAGACAACGCGCGGTGTTGGCCATCGTGGACGGGGACGGCGCCGAAGAACTCTTCGGCACCGAGGGCGCGTGCGTGGTGCGCCCGGACGCCGACCTGATGGACCCGGTCGACGGGCTCAGTGCCCAACAACTCCTGCGCGCACTCGTCGATACCGGCGCCGCCCAGGTGATGGTGCTGCCCAACGGTTACGTCTCGGCCGAGGACCTGGTGGCCGGTTGCACCGCCGCCAACGGGTGGGGCATTGACGTGGTCCCGCTGCCGGCCGGATCCATGGCGGCGGGTCTGGCGGCACTGGCCGTTCATGATCCGTCCCGCCAAGCTGTCGACGACGGCTACACCATGGCCCGGGCGGCGGCCGGCTCGCGACACGGATCGGTGCGGCTGGCCACCGGAAAAGCGTTGACCTGGGCCGGCACCTGCGATACCGGTGACGGTCTCGCGATCGTCGCAGATGAGGTGGTGGTCGTGGCGCGCGACGTCGGTGCCGCGGCCGCCCGGCTGATCGACCTGCTGCTGGGGTCCGGTGGCGAACTGGTCACGGTGCTGATCGGCGCGGGTGCCGGAGCGGCCGGCGACGATATCGCCGAAGCGCTGTCGGAGCATGTTCGCCGTCGTCACCCCGGCACCGAGTTCAGCAGTTACCGCACCGATCACCGGGGTGACGTTCTGCTGGTCGGGGTGGAATAGCCGTGGTGTCCCTAACCGATCGGCTCGACGGCGTCCTCGGCGACAAAGCGTCGAAGGCACTCGAGGAGATCTTCGGTATCCGCACTGTCGACGATCTGCTGCGCCACTACCCGCGCAAGTACAGCCAGGGCAGCAAGGTGCTGGGAGAGGACGACGACCCACCCGAACCCGGCGAGCACGTCACCTTCGTCGGTGAGATCGAGAGCGCCGACGTCCGCTGGACCAGTCGCGGCACTCGCCGCGAGTATCTTGTCGTCACGCTTGTGAACCGGCGGCCTAAGGTCACCGCGACCTTCTTCAACGCCAAATTTCTCAAGAAGCAGTTGGTGAAGGGCACCCGACTGATGCTGTCCGGTGAAGTGGGCTACTACAGGGGCACCATGCAACTCACCCATCCCGGGTATCTGATTCTGAACTCGCCGTCGGGCCGGCTCGGCGGAACGAAGTCACTGAAAACCATCGCGGCGTCCGCCGCGGATCAGAGCGGCGAATTCGATATGTCGCCCTTCGAACGGGATTTCTTCCCTATCTATGCGTCCAAGGCGAAACTGCAGAGCTGGGATATCTACGCCTGCGTGCGTCAGGTTCTCGACGTCATCGAACCCATTCCGGAGCCACTACCGGAAACCTTTGTGCAACAACATGATCTGATGCCCGAGGACGCAGCACTGCGGGCGATCCACCTGGGTGAGAATGAGATCGACCGCCAGCGAGCCCGCGAGCGATTGACCGTCGATGAAGCGGTGGGCATGCAGTGGGCGCTCGCTAAGCGCCGTCACAGCGAACTCGCCGCGTCCGGCCCGCCGGCGCCGCGGCGCTCCGGTGGCCTCTTCGCCGCGCTGTCGGCTCGCCTGCCCTTCGAACTGACCGCCGGCCAGCAGGAGGTGCTGGGAGTTCTGTCCGCCGAATTGGCCACCACCAAACCGATGAACCGGTTACTGCAGGGCGAAGTCGGATCTGGCAAGACCATCGTGTCGGTGCTGGCGATGCTGCAGATGGTGGATGCGGGCTACCAGTGCGCACTGCTGGCGCCCACGGAAGTCCTTGCCGCCCAACATGCCCGGTCGATCCGCGACGTACTTGGCCCACTGGCGATGGCCGGCCAACTCGGCGCCGAAGACGGCGCGACCCGGGTGGCGCTGCTGACCGGGTCGATGTCGGCCGCTCAGAAGCGGCAGGTTCGCGATGAGGTCGCGACCGCTGCGGCCGGCATCGTGATCGGAACCCACGCGTTGCTACAGGACGCCGTCGAGTTCGATCGGCTCGGAATGGTTGTGGTCGACGAGCAACACCGATTCGGCGTCGAGCAGCGAGATCGATTGCGCGCCAAAGCTCCCGAAGGGTTGACGCCGCACCTGCTGGTGATGACGGCGACACCGATCCCGCGCACCGTCGCGCTCACCGTCTTCGGCGATCTGGAGACCTCGACGCTGCGCGAACTTCCACGCGGACGGCAGCCGATCGCCACCAACACCATTTTCGTCAATGAGAAACCGCAGTGGCTGGAGCGGGCCTGGCAACGGGTCGCCGAGGAGGTCGCCGCGGGGCGCCAGGCCTACGTCGTCGCGTCCCGCATCGACGAGAGCGACAAGCCCGCCGGCGAGGACGAAGCCGGCGGGGGTCAGGGCGGCGGGGGTCAAGCCATCGTGCCGATCCCGGTGATCATTCTGTTTGAGCAACTCCACCGCGGGCCACTGGCGGGACTGCGGCTCGGACTCATGCACGGGCGGCTGCCGGCTGAGGAGAAGGACGCGGTGATGACCGCATTCCGGGTAGGCGAGATCGACGTGTTGGTCTGCACCACCGTAATCGAGGTCGGTGTCGATGTCCCGAACGCCACGGTGATGGTGGTGATCGATGCCGACCGGTTCGGCATCAGCCAGCTGCACCAGTTGCGCGGCCGGATCGGCCGTGGCACGCACCCGAGCCTGTGTCTGCTGGCGACCCGGCTACCTGAGGATTCCAAGGTGGGCGACCGGCTCAAGGCGGTGGCCGCGACCCTGGATGGCTTCGTTCTGGCCGATCTTGACCTGGCCGAGCGGCGGGAGGGAGATGTGTTGGGGCTCAACCAGTCCGGGCGAGCGGGTTCATTACGGTTCCTGTCCCTGGCCGAGCATCTCGACGTGATTCTCACCGCCCGGGAACTGTGTGACTCGCTGTATCCGGGCGACCCCGATAACCTCGGCATGGCCCTGGTGGCCCGGCAGTTCACCGGAACCGACCGCATCGACTACCTGGACAAGGCATGAAGCGTGGACCACTGCTCTGGCTGGCGGTGTTCGCGGCACTGGCGGTGATCGTCGCAGCCCAGGTGGTGGCCGCCGCCGGGCGCTCGGACCCGGTCGCCCGCGCCGACGTGCCGACCGTCACCCCGGGCACCGACGTCCTGACCGGGGTGGTGGTCGTGCCGGCGCGGGTGCGCGGCCACGACTACCTGCGTGCGGCCTTCGGAGAGTCCTGGGACGACGACAACCGCGCACCGGGCGGACACAACGGCTGCGACACCCGGGATGACATCCTTGACCGCGACCTGGCCGACAAGTCCTACGTCCGCACCGCGCGTTGTCCGCAGGCCGTCGCCAGTGGCACCCTGCGCGACCCGTACACCAACGCCACGGTGGCGTTCGTTCGCGGCAATCAGGTGGGCGCGTCGGTGCAGATCGATCACCTGGTCCCGTTGGCGTTCGCCTGGGATATGGGAGCGCGGGCCTGGAGCGATGAGATGCGGCTGCGGTTCGCCAACGATCCGGCCAACCTGCTCGCCGTTGCCGGGCAGGCCAATCAGGACAAGGGAGATCAGCCGCCGGGTTCCTGGATGCCGCCCAACACCGCGTTTTGGTGCCAGTACTCGATGCAGTTCATCGCGGTTGTGCGTGGCTATGAGCTGCCGGTGGATGAGGCATCGGCGCTGCAGTTGCGGGAGGCCTCCGCGAGTTGCCCGGTGGGCTGAATTAACCGCGCCTCAGTTCAGGCGTCCGGGTTCGGCCAGAACCGGGTGCCGTCGTCGAGACCGTTGATGGTCCCGACCTCTGTGGGCGTCAATTCGAAATCGAACACGTCGATGTTCGCGGCGATCCGGTCCGGATCCGACGAGCCGGGGATGACCACGTTGCCGAGTTGAATATTCCACCGGATCAGCACCTGTGCCGGCGACTTTCCGTGCGCCGCGGCGACCGCGGCGATCGCGGGATGGTCGGTCAGTGTGCCCATGCCCAGCGGGCCATAGGCTTCGGTGACGATCGAGTATCCGGAATTGACCGCCCGCATTGCGGCCTGGTTGCACAGTGGGTGCAGTTCGAGTTGGTTGACCACCGGTGTGCAAAAACTCAGATCAATCAGATCGGTCAGTTGTTCGGCCCCGATGTCGCCGACGCCTATCGAGCGGGTGTCGCCGACCTGCTGTGCCTTCATCAGCCCGCCCCAGGCGTCGATGTACTTGCCGCCCTCTTCGAACGGCCCTTTCAAGAGACACAGGTCGATGTAGTCCACGCCGAGCCGGGCCAGACTGGCCTTACAGGCGTCCTGCGAGCCCTGGAATCCCTGATCGGCGGCGGTCAGCGTGGTCGTGATGAACAGCTCTTCGCGCGCGATGCCGGATTTGACGATGGCCCGACCGACCGCCTCCTCGACACCACCGGTGGACACGGTGTCGATGAGGCGGTAACCGGCATCGAGCGCGGCCGCGACCGCAGCCTCGGCCTCGGCCGACGCCAACTCCGCGACGCTGATGCCCAGCACCGGAATGGTGTGGTCGTCGCTGAGCACCAGGGTGGGAATTCCTGACGTCGGCGTCATGTCACCTGCCTGTGCCTCGAGGTTGATCCGGTGGTCATCACCGACTCCGGCTGAGAATAGTACCCAGCTACCGAAGCGATTCGGCCAGTCCTGCGCGACCGCGACAGACTCGACTTCCGGTCGTAAGCGTAAGCTGCCGCGTGGCGATCAGCGCGGCGTTGCCGAGCGCGAATCAGGAGGCAACCATGACGACAAGCGTGGTCGGCGCACCCCGGCGCCGCGCCATCAAGGAACGGGCGCTGCTGGCGGGAAACCGCTTGGGCGTCAAGCTGATTCCGCGACTGCCGAATGCACTCAAGCGCCTGCTCTCGGGTGGGCGGGCGATCACCATCGACGGCAACACCCTGGACCCTTCGCTGCAGATGATGCTGGCCGCTCAGCGGGCGCTCGGCGTGGTCAGCCTGGTGACGGCCGGCGATGCTGCGGCCACCCGGGCGAGCAACCGCGACCTCACCCGCACCCTCGACGAGCCTGATATCCGGGTGGCCGGGATTCGTTCGGTGTCCATCCCCGGTCCGGCCGGCGTAATTCCGGCCCGGCACTACCGGCCCGCGGCGGGCGGTGCGCCGGCGCCCCTGGTGGTCTTCTACCACGGTGGCGGGTTCGTGTTCGGCGACCTCGCGACCCATGACGCGGCGTGCCGACTGATCTGTCGGGACGCCGGTGTGCACGTGCTTGCCATCGACTACCGCCTGGCACCTGAGCACAAGGCTCCCGCCGCGGTCGACGACGCCTATGCGGCCTACCGGTGGGCCCGAGAGCACGCCGGCGAACTGGGCGCCGATCCGCGCCGGGTCGCCGTCGCCGGCGACAGCGCAGGCGGGTGCCTGGCCGCCGTGGTCACCCAGCAGGCCCGAGACGCGGGCGACCCGTTGCCGTCGCTGCAGTGGCTGATTTACCCGGTCACCGAAATGGGCGGTAACGCACGCTCCCGCACCCTGCTGGGAGACGGGTTCCTGCTGACCAAGAGCGATATGGACTGGTTTAGGGACGTCTACGTCGATGGTTCAGGTCTGGACGTCACCGACCCGCGGATTTCCCCACTGCTGGCCGATGACCTGTCGGGCCTGTCCCCGGCACTGGTGATCACCGGGGGATTCGACCCGCTGCGCGACGAGGGCGAGCAGTATGCGGACAAACTGCGCGACGCCGGGGTCGCCGTCGACCACCGGCGGATGGGCTCGATGATCCACGCCTTCCTCAACCTCAACGTGCTCGGCGGCGGGGTCGGACGGGCCAACGCGGAGATGATCTCGGCGCTTCGGGCGCATCTGGTTCACGACTGAACCCCGGCACCCGCTGCGGCGGCCGGTACTCTAGAAGCGCCAACCCCCACGTCGACAACATCACGTCACTGACAGCGAGGATTTAGCCGAACCGTGGCCACCAATAAGAAAAGCACACCCCGCTACGACCTCAATGCCCAGGACCGCAAGCGAGATCTTGCCGTCCGGCTGGGGTTGACCACACTCGTCGTTCTGTTCGCCGTCGGCCTGGTGCTCTACATCGTGATGGGCAACGACAAGAAGGGCGTCAACGACACCCAGGCAGTGCGGGTCACGTCGAACGCCCTGATCAAGAAGGACGGAACCGACGATCCCAAGGCGGTGCTGGCGATCTACGAGGACTTCCAGTGCCCGCACTGCCGGGATTTCGAGAAGACCTTTGGCTCGGCGCTCAACAAAATCGTCGAGAGCGGCGCCGCGGCCATCGACTACAACCTGGTGTCGATCCTCAATGCCACCAACAAGGGCTACTCCATGCGGGCGGCCAACGCCGCATACTGCGTCGGTGACGAGAATAAGGACGCGTTCGTCCGGTTTCATTCGGCGCTGTTCGCCAATCAACCCGTCGAGGGGTCCGGCAGCGGGCCCGATAACGCGTCCCTGATCGAGACCGCGCGGCAGGCCGGCGTCACCGGTGGCGTTCCCGAGTGCATCAACAGCGGCAAGTACGACGACATGGTCAAAGGTCTGGCCGCCGCGTCGAAGATCACCGCCACTCCGACGATCCGGCTCAACGGACAGGACATCAGCCCGGCCACACCGGATGAACTGATCGCCAAGGTCAGCCAGATCGTCGGACCGATTCCGGCTCTTGCACCGGCACCGTCGGGTGCGGCACCGGCCCCGGTCGCGCCGAAGTCGTGAGCCTGACCACGGCTGAGCCGGTGCAGCCGCGGTCGGCCGAGCCGACCGGCCCGGCCGGGGTGAGCGTCGGGCGCGCGAGCGCCTGGTGGGTGCTGATTGCCGGTGTGATCGGTCTGATTGCGGCGGGCACACTGCTGATCGAGAAGATCGCGCTGCTCCAAAACCCGGCCTACGTACCCACCTGCAGTATCAATCCGGTGGTGTCCTGCGGGTCGGTGATTGTCACCCCGCAGGCCGCGGTGTTCGGCCCGCCGAACCCGCTCTACGGGGTGATCGCCTTTACCCTCGTGCTGGTGACCGGTGTGCTGGCGGTCGGTGGTGTTCGCCTGCCGCGGTGGTACTGGGTGGGTCTGATGATCGGCACGGCGGCGGGCGTGGTGTTCGTGCACTGGTTGATCTTCCAGAGTCTCTACCGAATCGGAGCGCTCTGCCCGTACTGCATGGTGGTCTGGTCGGTGACCGTTCCACTGCTCGTCGTGGTGTCCTCGATCGCCCTGCGGCCGTTGGCCGCAAACCCGTTGGCGCGCAGCGTTTATCACTGGCGCTGGCCGTTGGTAGTCCTGTGGTTCACAGCGGTACTGTTGGCGATCCTGGTCCGATTCTGGGACTTCTGGTCCACCCTGATCTAGGCCGGTGACACGCTGACTCGGATCGTCGCCGGCGCGGCGGGCGGTCGTCGGCTGACCGTTCCGCCGCGCGGAACCCGGCCCACCACCGATCGGGTGCGTGAGGCTTTGTTCAACGTGCTGGCTGTGCGCCGTGACTTCGACGGTCTGCGGGTGCTCGACCTCTTCGCAGGCTCGGGCGCGCTGGGACTCGAAGCGCTTTCCCGGGGGGCGGCCACGGTGTTGTTCGTCGACAGCGACCGCCGCGCCGCCGAGGTGATCGGGCGCAATATCGAGGCGGTCGGACTACCCGGTGCGACGGTTCGCCGCGGCGCGGTGGCGACGGTGCTCGCCGCCGGCGCCCCGGCCCCGATGGATCTGGTGTTCGCCGACCCGCCGTACGAGGTGGCGGCCGACGAGGTCAATCAGGTCCTGGCCGACCTTGATCGCCACGGTTGGGTCGATGCGGGCAGCGTCGTGGTGATCGAACGCCCGTTCTCGTCGCCGGCGCTGACCTGGCCGCAGGGCTGGGCGGTATGGCCGCTGCGGCGCTACGGCGACACCCGAGTGGACGGGGCCGAAGTCGGGGGCGACTGCTAGCGTCTTCACCCATGAGCGGCGCCGTGTGCCCCGGATCATTCGACCCGGTGACCCTGGGCCACATCGATGTCTTCGAACGGGCTGCCGCGCAGTTCGACGAGGTGTTGGTCGCCGTGCTGGTGAATCCCAAAAAATCCGGCATGTTCGATGCCGACGAGCGAATCGCGATGATCGCCGAGGCCTGCGCCCACCTGCCCAACCTGCGGGTCGAGGCCGGGCAGGGGCTGGTGGTGGATTTCGTCAAGGCGCGGGGATTCACCGCGATCGTCAAGGGTCTGCGCACCGGTACGGACTTCGAATACGAGTTGCAGATGGCCCAGATGAACAAACACATCGCCGGCGTGGACACCTTTTTCGTCGCGACCAACCCGCACTACGCGTTCGTCTCCTCCTCGCTGGCCAAGGAGGTCGCCGGACTCGGCGGGGACGTCTCGGCGCTGCTACCGGAGTCGGTGAATCGTCGCCTGCAGGACAAACTCCCCGGTCGCTGAGCGATTTTTCTCCGACTGATCAGCGACACACCGTGCCGCCACCGCAGTCACAGGCGTATCACCAGGCACACTGGTCACTACCAACAAGCTGGAGGTGGCGCCGTGTACCGAGTATTTGAAGCGCTCGACGAGTTGAGCGCGATTGTCGAAGAGGCCCGCGGCGTGCCGATGACTGCCGGCTGCGTCGTCCCGCGTGGTGACGTGCTGGAACTTGTCGATGACATCAAGGACGCGATCCCCGGCGAACTCGACGACGCCCAGGACGTGCTGGATACCCGCGACACCCTGCTTAACGAGGCCAAGGAGCATGCCGACTCGACGGTGGCCAACGCCAACGCCGAGGCCGAATCCGTCCTGGGCCATGCCCGCGGCGAGGCTGATCGGCTGCTGTCCGAGGCCAAGTCGCAGGCCGACCGGATGACCTCCGAGGCCCGCGCGCACAGCGAGCGGATGGTCAGCGAGGCCCGCGAGGAATCCGTCCGGCTGGCCACCACCGCCAAGCGCGACTACGAGGCGGCGACCAGTCGGGCCAAGGCCGAGGCCGATCGTCTGGTGGAAAGCGGCAATATCTCCTACGAGAACGCCGTCCAGGAAGGCATCAAGGAGCAGCAGCGGATGGTGTCGCAGACCGAGGTGGTCCAGGCCGCGCACGGCGAATCGACCCGCCTGATCGATGCCGCGCACGCCGAGGCCGACCGACTGCGTGGCGAGTGCGATATCTACGTCGACAACAAGCTCGCACAGTTCGAGGACTACCTCAACGGCACCCTGCGGTCGGTGAGCCGCGGCCGTCACCAACTTCGTACCGCCGCGGGAACTCACGACTACGTGCAGCACTGAGCGCTGCCAGCTTGATCCGGGCTCAGCCGTACCGCGGAGTTCCGGGCGCCGACAGCGCCGATAGGATCGCAGCATGTCGACGCGCCGGAGATCGGGACCGCATCCGGATCTGAGCTCGCCATTGGTGTTCGACATAACGCGGCTGGGTCGACGTCCGGGCTCCATGATGACCGTCAGTCAGACCGTGCCCAGTCCGCTGCGTATCGGGTTGGATCTCATCGCGATCGAACCGGGTGCGGAGATGGATCTGGACCTTCGGTTCGAGTCGGTGTCCGAGGGCGTGCTGGTGTCCGGCACCGTGCACGCGCCGACCCGCGGTGAGTGTTCGCGATGCCTTGGCCCGATCACCGATCAGGTTGAGATCGAACTCACCGAGTTGTTCGCCTACCCCGACAGCGTCACCGAGTCCACGACGGAATCCGACGAGTTCGGCCGCGTGATCGACGAGACCGTCGACCTCGCACAGTCGATCGTCGACGCCGTCGGCTTGGCGCTACCGTTCGTCGCGCTGTGTGCCCAGGACTGTCCCGGGCTGTGTCCGCAGTGCGGGGTGGCACTGGCCGGCGCAGAGACCGGCCATCACCACGAACAAATCGACCCGCGGTGGGCCAAACTCGCGCAGATGCGGCCTGCTGATTCGGACGGGGCTGACCGCGACGGGACCTTGTCGTGACTCGTGAGCGCGCGAACCTGTTGAGCGCCTTGGGAATTGACCTGTCCGAAGATCTGCTGACACTGGCGTTGACCCATCGCAGCTACGCCTACGAGAACGGCGGCCTGCCGACGAACGAGCGCCTGGAACTTCTCGGCGACGCCGTGCTGGGACTGGTGATCGTCGAGGAATTGTTCCGGCGCCACCCCGACAACTCCGAAGGCGATCTGGCCAAGCTGCGCAACAGCATCGTCAACAGCCAGGCACTGGCCGGGGTGGGCCGTGACCTGACCGACGAGGGACTTGGCGAGTATGTGTTGCTGGGCCGGGGCGAGACCACCACCGGCGGGCACGCCAAATCGAGCATTCTGGCCGACACGGTGGAGTCCCTGATCGGCGCGGTCTACCTCGAGCACGGGTTGGCCGGCGCACAGCAGTTCATCCTGCGTCTGTTCGAGGATCTGCTGGACACCGCCCCGACACTCGGTGCGGCACTGGAGTGGAAGTCCAGCCTGCAGGAGTTGGCGGCGGCCCGGGGGATGGGCGTCCCCCGCTATGAGGTCACCTCGCAG
Source organism: Mycobacteriaceae bacterium (assembly GCA_037138275.1). Classification (GTDB taxonomy): domain Bacteria; phylum Actinomycetota; class Actinomycetes; order Mycobacteriales; family Mycobacteriaceae; genus Mycobacterium. Next base: position 11,054 of record JBAXIR010000090.1, read on the forward strand.
GGACCCGATCACGAACGGAAGTTCTCCGCCGAGGTCTA
>JBAXIR010000091.1:0-10838 GCA_037138275.1 Mycobacteriaceae bacterium
GTTTGGTAGCCGTGGGTTTGGTAGCCGTGGGTTTGGTAGCCGTGGCCCGTGCGGTCTTGGTCGGTGCAGTCTTCTTCGGAGCAGCCTTGGTGGCTCTGGCCGGGGCGGCCTTGGTGGCTTTAGTTGGCGGCGTCCTGGTGGCTTTGGCGGGCACAGCCTTGGCTGGCGCTGCCTTGGACGGAGTGGCTTTAACGGCCTTGGCCGACGCCGCCCCAGCGGCCTTCTGGGGCGCTGCGGGGCGTGCTGCAGCCTTCGTGGCGGGAGTCTTGGTGGCGGTGCGCTTCACCGGCTTCGTGGTTGCCGGGCTGGCTTTTGTCGCTGCCACGTGCACCCTTTCGGTCGTGCTGGCGTTCGGCGGGCACGAACATGCCCCACCGAAAGCGTCGGCTGTGTGGAATATCGGCGTGATCACGTAGTGGATGCTCGCCGCTGTCCGGTTGGCGGCCGCCGCAGACCATTGTAACGACTAACTGGGAGTCCGCTGTACAGGCGCGGGGGAGACTAGTTGATGAGGTCCGACCGGCTAGCCATCGCGGCGCCCACGATTCCTGCCTCATTCTGTAGTGCAGCCCCCACGACCGGCGTCCGGTTTCGCAGCATCGGGATCCACCGTTCGGCCTTTCGGCTGATGCCGCCGCCGGCGATGAACAGATCCGGCCAGATGGCGTTTTCAATCGCAATCAGGACCTTGGTGACCTCTTCGGTCCAGCGCTGGTAATTCCATTCCTTGCGTTCCTTGACCGACGAGGCTGCGCGATGCTCGGCTTCCTTGCCGCCCACCTCGATATGGCCGAATTCACTGTTGGGCAGCAGCACTCCGTTGTAGAGAACAGCCGAACCGATTCCGGTGCCGAAGGTCAGCAACACGATTAGACCGCTCTTGTCGCGCCCCGCGCCGTAGCAGCACTCCGCCAGTCCGGCGGCGTCGGCATCGTTGAGTACGGCGACGGTGCGGCCACCCAGGGCGGCGCTCCACAGCTCGGCGACGTTGGTGCCGATCCAGGATTTGTCGACGTTCGCGGCGGTCTTCACGACGCCGTCGACGACGACGCCGGGGTAGGTAACACCCACCGGCCCGGTCCAGCCGAAGTGATCCACCGCCTCGACCACCGTTTTCGTCACAGCTTTCGGCGTGGCCGGCTGGGGCGTGTCCAGCCGGAATCGCTCGCCGACGAGTTGCCCGGTGTCGAGGTCGATGATGGCGCCTTTGACCCCGCTGCCGCCGACATCCACCCCGAGGGCCTGGCGTGCAGTGCTGGGTTCGGTCGGGGTCATTGCTGCTCCTTTATCGCGGCGGGCGGATCGACCGGGTTAGACACTAGTGGGTGAGGCGCCCGCCGACGCCCGATTATGTTGCGATAGCTCTGTGATGGATATCGGGGCCCGAGAACTGCGAGCCGTCGCCGAGGATGTAGCCGCTCAAGCGGCGGCCTTCGTGCGACGCCGGCGGTCGGAGATCTTCGGTGTCGGAACCGGAACGGTCGAGCCCGCGCTGCGCTCGAAGAGCAGCCCCACCGACCCGGTCACCATTGCTGACACCGAAACCGAGCAGTTGATCCGGAATCGGCTGGCCGAACTGCGGCCGGGCGAGCCGATCCTCGGCGAGGAGGGTGGCGGGGCGCCGCAGCGACGCGGTGCGGTGCGGTGGGTGGTGGACCCCATCGACGGCACGGTGAACTTCGTCTACGGCATCCCGACCTACGCGGTCTCGATCGCGGCCCAACTCGACGGCCTGTCGGTGGCCGGCGCGGTGGCGGACGTCGCAAGCGGTGACGTCTACTCGGCCGGTATCGGCCTCGGCGCGCACCTGCTCACCGGCGGAACACGTCATCGCCTCCGATGCAGCGACGTCGACGATCTCTCAATGGCGTTGCTGGGGACTGGATTTGGTTATCAGGCGCATCGTCGCGCCGCACAGGCCGCACTGTTGGCCCGGATGCTGCCAGTGATCCGCGACGTTCGGCGGATCGGCTCTGCGGCACTCGATCTTTGCATGGTGGCCGCCGGTCGGCTGGACGGCCATTACGAGCACGGTCTCAATGTCTGGGATTGGGCTGCCGGCGCGTTGATCGCCGCCGAAGCCGGAGCGGTGCTGTTGCTACCCGACCCGGGCGAACCGGGTACCGAAGGTTCGCTGGTGGTGGTCGCCGCGCCGGGGGTGGCGACGCAACTCATCGACGCCCTGGAGCGGTTCGACGGATTACGCCCGCTGCCGTGAGCGCCTCAGCAGGTGCTGTGGTGAATTTTGGTCAGCAGGGCCGAGTCGGCCGGTTCGGTGGCACCGGGCTGCAGCCCGGACAGCACCGCCGCGATATCGTCACTGCTGGCTAATGCGGTGAAGTCGGTGCCGATCACCAGGTCGACCGAGTTGTCCGTGCGGTCGTCCTGGTATAGCTCGACGCACGGGGCCACCAGCCACGCCGTCGCGGCGCCGGCTCGGCCGTCCTTGCCGAAGCGGATCTGGCCCTGACAAGACAACCTGGTACCCGCGTAGACCGGATCGTTGGCGGCAGCCGGGGCCGCAAAGCCCAGGTCGCGCAGGGAACCCGCCACATCGCCGGCCTGACCGCCCTGGCCGCTTGCGTTGAGTACCCGGATGTTCGTCTCGGCCAACTTGGCCGGCGCCACGTCGATCAGAGCCGAACTCGACAGCCGGCCGCCGAGTCTGGGTGCCGCGGGATCGGTGGTCGCCGGCGGCGCATTGCACGCCGCGGCCTCACCCACGGTGACCGGCCGGGTCAACACGAAGGCCCACACCAGAGCGGTCAGGGCGAACATGGCGACCGCCGCGGCTATCCCGGGGCGGTAGTTGCGCCTGCGGAACGGGTTACCGGCTTTGTCGTAGGCGGAACCTTCGGTGATGTGAGCGACCACGTGTTGCACTGTAAAGGCAGCGCGGGACTGCAGGTAACCTGGCGTCGGCCGCCGATCCGGGTCGCACACCGGAAGCTGATGTGATGAAATTCACACCGGAACTCGGCACTGGGGGGCATTAACCATTTTGCGCAGACGTTCGACGCTGGTACAAAGCCTTGTGTTCGACGAGGGGATTGACTATGGCAACTGATTACGACGCCCCACGGCGTACGGAGACCGACGAGGTCTCCGAGGATTCGCTTGAGGAATTGACCGCGCGGCGCAACGAGGCGCAATCGGCCGTCGTCGATGTCGATGAGACCGAGTCTGCGGAGTCCTTCGAGTTGCCCGGTGCCGACCTCTCCGGCGAGGAGTTGACCGTCCGGGTCATTCCCAAGCAGGCCGACGAATTCACCTGCTCCAGTTGCTTTCTCGTACACCATCGCAGCCGTCTTGCCAGCTCCAAGAAGGGCGTGCTGACGTGCACCGACTGCGCGGTCTAGCTACGCAGGGCGGCTAGTAATCGGTCCGGATGCCGACAACTCACCAACCAGTACGGTGTCGGATCATCGGGGTCATCGAGGACCACCAAAGCCATGGGGCCCACCCAGGTCCGGTGCACGACGTAGGCGGCCGGATCCAACTGCCGCCCCAGCGCGGCTGACTTCGCGGTCCGGGGTATCTCGGCTGATCGGCGCACCGCCGACACCGGCAGATGCGCCGGGCCAGCCCGTAATTCCACGTCCACCCCGGCGGTGCTGACCTGCACTTCGGTTCGGCTGAGCCACAGCAGGACACCCACGGCAGCGGCGGCCGACATCGCGTAGGGCAGCCAGTCGGGCAGGGCACGCACGCCCATGTTGACCTCGGTGGCCAGCAACGCCGAAACCCCGAGGCCCACCAGCCACCACCACCAGGGCACCCACAACCGCTCGCGGTACCGCACGGTTTGCGAGGTCACACGCGAGCCGGACACTCGGCCAAGGGTAGTCTTTGGCCTCGTGTCCACCAGTCTTGCGGTGGTTCGTCTGGACCGCGATCTCCCGATGCCCGTCCGTGCCCACGCTGGCGACGCCGGCGTTGATCTATGCAGCGCCGAGGACGTCGAACTGGCGCCCGGGCAGCGCGCTCTGGTACCCACCGGTATCGCCGTCGCTATCCCACATGGCATGGTGGGTTTGATCCACCCGCGCTCGGGTTTGGCTGCGCGCGTTGGGCTTTCGATCGTCAACAGTCCCGGCACGGTGGACGCCGGATACCGCGGCGAGATTAAAGTGTCATTGATCAACCTCGACCCTGCCGCGCCAATCGTGATCAGGCGGGGCGACCGGATCGCTCAACTACTGGTCCAGCAGGTCGAGTTACCAGAGCTGGTCGAAGTGGCCTCGTTCGATGAGGTCGGACTGGCTGATACCACCCGTGGCCAAGGCGGTCACGGTTCCTCCGGCGGACATGCGAGTTTGTGATGGCATTCGGTAGACGTAAGCAAGACCGGGACCACAGCGCGGCCGAGGACGTGGTCGATGAGGTCGACGAGGTCGTCGAGACGGCCGCCGACACCGGCGACGACGAGGTCCAGGCTGTGGTCGGCGCGGATCTTTCCGACGGTGCCGGCGGCCCATTCGACATCGAGGACTTCGACGACCCCGACCACGCAGTCGTGGCCCGCCTGGATCTGGGGTCGGTATTGATTCCGATGCCCCCCGGTGGACAGATCCAGGTGGAACTCAATCCGATGGGCGTCCCGAGCGCCATCTGGGTGGTAACGCCCAACGGGCGATTCACCATCGCCGCCTACTCGGCTCCCAAATCGCCCGGTCTGTGGCGAGAGGTGGCCGGGGAGTTGGCCGAGGCGTTGCGTAACGACGGTGCTGCAGTCTCCATCGAGGACGGACCGTGGGGCCGCGAGGTCGTCGGCACCGGCGCCGGCGTCGTTCGTTTCATCGGCACGGACGGGTACCGCTGGATGATCCGGTGCGTCGTCAACGGGGCGCCGGAGAGTATTGTCGCGCTCGCATCCCAGGCTCGGGAAGCGTTGGCGGACACCGTGGTTCGTCGCGGCGACACCCCACTTCCGGTGCGGACACCGCTGCCCGTGCAACTGCCTGAGGAGTTGGCGGCCCAGCTCAATGCCGCCGCCGCGCAGCAGGCCCAGCAGGCTCAACAGGCGCAGCAGGCGATGTTCGCCGCGCAACAGGCCATGCTGGCCCAGCAGCAGGCGGCGCAGCAGTTGCGCAATACCGGCGGCTGACCTGCCGGTCTCAGTCGATCGCTCGCAGTGCCGCCAGGCTCGCGGCGCCCAGTGCCGAGGGGTCCGGGCCGAACTGCTTGAGTGTGACCGTTCGCAGTGCCGCGCGTGGCGCCGACGACGCCCACTCGAGGGCGATCGCGGATGGGTGGATCACATCGTCGGCTGCCGCCACGACGGCCATCGGAGTCGTCAGCCGACCCAGCTCTGCCGCACTCGGCCCCGGGTAGGCCGCGGCCTCGTCCATCGCGTCGGGAAGGCTCGGCCACTGCCGGCGCCACGAGCGGCTGAGCTCGTCTGCCAGCCATGCCGGACTCGACGACCTCATCGCGGCGGAGGTGGCGGCTAGTCCGTCCCGGCGCAGTTGGTCAGCGGTATGTCGGGCAGACAGTGCCGCCGGCGCGCCGTCCGGCGCTCCGGTCCACGGCGGCAACACGGCCAGGACGGCCATCGCGCGGCCGGGATGTGCCAGTGCCCACCGAGTGGCCGCGGCGGCGCCGATGGAGACCCCGCCGACGACGATCGGGCCGGTCGCCGCGTCCAGCGCCCGCAGGTACCCGGCAACCAGGCCGTCGGCTTCCGGAGAGACCGCCGTCAGGGTGATCCCGGCCTCCGCCAGTGGGCCCGCGAAGGCACGGCGCAGGTAGTCCTCGTCGGAACCCGTGCCCGGCAGCAGCACCGCCGTCACACCGCGCAGGTTGATCGCCACCCCACGATCGTGCCGGTGGCCGGTGGCCGACGTGCTCGCGGGTGTGCCTCGTGGCGCCGACGAACCAAGAGGTCTACCGTTGCTGTCGCAGTGTGATCCGACATCAGGAGAGACCCATGGCTACGGCCGAAGGTTTTGTGCGCCGCCTCACCCGCCGGCTGCTGGAGAGCCCCGAGGAGCGCGACGCGGCGGAACTCAGCGGTGAGGCCGCCAGCACCGGCGCACACCGCGCGATCGACTGTCAGCGCGGGCAGGAGGTCACGATGGTCGGCACGTTGCGCAGCGTGGAGACCAACGCCAAGGGTTGCTCGACGGGTGTGCGCGCGGAATTGTTCGACGGTACCGACACGGTGATGTTGGTCTGGTTGGGCCAGCGTCGAATCCCCGGTATCGACAGCGGACGCAAGCTTCGGGTACACGGCCGGCTGGGCATCCTGGAGAACGGCAATAAGGCAATTTACAACCCGCACTACGAGATTCAGCGGTGACGGCACTCCCACCCAATCGCTTCCGGGATCCAATCGCTTCCGGGTCACCGTTGTGACTGACGTCGAGCGGACCCCGGGCCAGGCGCTGCTCGATCAGATGGGTGGCGTCAGCGGCCTGATCTATTCCGCACTACCGGTGGCCGTCCTGGTCCCGGTCTCCACCGCGTTCGGTCTGATGCCGGCAATTCTTGCGGCCGTCGGCGTCGCGGTGCTGATCCTGCTCTGGCGGCTGTTCCGGCGCGACTCGGTGAAGCCCGCACTCGCCGGATTCTTCGGAGTGGGTGTCAGCGCGGTGATCGCCTGGCTGGTCGGTGCTTCCAAGGGTTATTTCCTGTTGGGGATCTGGACATCGCTGGTGTGGGCGTCGGTGTTCGCGATATCGGTGCTGATCCGTCGGCCGATCGTGGGCTATGTCTGGAGTTGGGTAAACGGTCATGACCGCGGTTGGCGGCGGTCGAGTCGCGCGGTGCTTGCCTTCGACGTCGCCACCCTGACCTGGGTTGCGGTGTTCGGCGCGAGGTTCGTCGTGCAGCATCACCTCTACGACGCCGACAAGACCGGCTGGCTGGGTGTCGCGCGCATCGCGATGGGTTGGCCGCTGACCGCTGTCGGTGCGCTGCTCACCTATCTGGCGATCCGGACCGCTCAGCGTGCGCTGCACGCCACCCACGCTGAGAGCCACCGTCCGGCAGCCGATGTCCCCGATGCCGACGTACCCCGGGCCGGCGTCGCCGACCTGTCCGGTCGGGACTGACGGGCCGGGACGTCAGGGCTGCGCGAGCAGATTCCGCAGATCGCCTTCGACCTCGGGCGCCGCCACGAACAACAGTTCGTCGCCGCCCTCGAGTGGCTCGTCGGGCTCCGGCACGATCACGCGCTGACCGCGCAGGATCGTCACCAGTGCCACATCGCGGGGCAGGGCGAGTTTGCGTACCGGCCGCCCACCCCACGGGGTGTCGTCGGGCAGCGTGATCTCCACCAGGTTGGCGTGGCCATGACGGAACTCCATCAGCCGCACCAGATCGCCGACCGCGAACGCCTCCTCCACCAGGGAGGCCAGCATGCGCGGAGTCGAGACGGCGACGTCGACGCCCCAGGCGCCGTCGAAGAGCCACTCGTTGCGGGGGTCGTTGACCCGGGCCACCACCCGTGCGACCGCGAACTCCGTCTTGGCCAGCAGGGACAGCACCACGTTGGCCTTATCGTCACCGGTCGCGGCGATCACCACGTCGAACTCCTCGAGGTGCACCTCCTCGAGCAGGCTCAGCTCGCAGGCGTCGCCGAGTCGCCAGTGCACGGCCGGGATCGAGTCGATGTCGACGTGGTCGGCGTTGCGCTCGATGAGCGTCACGTCGTGGGCGTTCTCCACCAGTTCCCGGGCGATCGACCGTCCGACGGCTCCCGCCCCGGCGATGGCGACCTTCATTCCCCGACCCCTTCCGCAGGCGGCTGCGCGGCGATCGCCAGCGCTTCGGCCGCACGCCCGGACACCGCGGCCAGGTAGACCTGGTCACCGGCCTGGATGACGGTCTTGGCTTCGGGTAGCACGCCGGTGCCGAATCGGATCAGGAACGCCACCCGCGCCCCGGTGACCTCCTCCAGGGAGGTCACCCGGTGACCCATCCACGAATCGTGCAGGGGCGCCTCTATGACCGCGACGGTGCCGGTGGGATCACGCCACTTGGCGGTCTCTGCGTCGTGGGTGAGGGCGTGCAGCAGCCGGTCTGTGGTCCACGGCACGGTGGCCACGGTGGGGATACCCAGGCGCTCGTAGACGGCTGCGCGCTTGGCGTCGTAGATCCGGGCGACCACCCGCTGCACGCCGAACATCTCGCGAGCCACCCGCGCCGCGATGATGTTGGAGTTGTCCCCGGAGGACACCGCGGCAAGCGCGTCGGCGCCCTCAATTCCGGCGCGCAGCAACACTTCCCGATCAAAACCCATACCCAGCACATGTTTGCCGGCGAACTCCGGGGCGAGCCGGTTGAATGCCGTCGGGTCGCGATCGATGACCGCCACGTCATGTCCGATCCGGGACAGCGCGTCGGCCAGCGCGGCGCCGACGCGGCCGCAGCCCATCACCACAACCCGCACCTGAGGTCCTTTCGGCTACGTCGCGTGCGGCCCACCCGGCGGGCCGCACGGTATGGGGAACGCTACCGGCATCGGAGGCAAGGCCTACTCTTGGCTCTCGTGTCCAAGCTTTCGAAGATGACGCGGCGGCTTCTCCTGGGACAGCCGTTCCGCAGCGACAAGCTGAGCCACACCCTGCTGCCGAAGACCATCGCCCTGCCGGTATTCGCCTCCGATGCACTGTCGTCGGTGGCCTACGCGCCGGAGGAGATCTTCCTGGTTCTGTCGGTCGCGGGCCTGTCCGCGATCACCATGGCGCCCTGGATCGGCGTGGCCGTCGCGCTGGTCATGCTGGTGGTGGTGGCCTCCTACCGCCAGAATGTGCACGCCTACCCGTCCGGCGGCGGCGACTACGAGGTGGTCACCACCAACCTCGGACACACCGCTGGGCTGACGGTGGCCAGCGCGCTCCTGGTGGACTACACGCTGACGGTCGCGGTCTCGATGGCCTCGGCGATGTCCAATATCGGTTCGGCGGTGCCGTTCATCGCCCAGCACAAGGTGGCGTTCGCGGTCACCGCGATCGTGTTGCTGACCGCGGTCAACCTGCGCGGTATCCGCGAATCTGGCACAGCCTTCGCGATCCCCACCTACGCCTTCATGGTCTGTATGTTCATCATGCTGATCTGGGGTTTCATCCAGATCTTCGTGATGGGCCACGATCTGCAGGCTGAGTCGGCGGGCTTCGAACTGCATTCCGAGCACGGTGACGTGCTGGGTTTTGCGCTGGTGTTCCTGGTGGCCAGGGCGTTCTCGTCGGGGTGTGCGGCACTCACCGGTGTCGAGGCGATCAGCAACGGCGTGCCGGCCTTCCGCAAGCCCAAGTCCCGCAACGCGGCCACCACACTTGCCCTGCTGGGCGGAATCTCGGTTGCGCTCTTCCTGGGCATGATCGTGCTGGCGATCAAGACCGGTGTGAAGTTGGCCGAGCGCCCCGCCGAGCAACTCGTCGGCGCTCCCGAGGGGTATCGGCAGAAGACGCTGGTGGCCCAGTTGGCGGATGCGATCTTTCACAATTTCGCCCCGGGCCTCTATCTGATCACCGGCGTCACCGCCCTGATCCTGGTGCTGGCGGCCAATACCGCGTTCAACGGCTTCCCGGTGCTCGGCTCGATTCTGGCGCAGGACCGCTACCTCCCGCATCAGCTGCATACCCGCGGTGACCGGCTGGCGTTCTCCAACGGCATCGTGTTCCTGGCCCTGGCCGCGATCGCCTTCGTGGTGGCTTTCGGGGCTGAGGTAACCGCCCTCATCCAGCTCTACATCGTGGGCGTGTTCGTGTCGTTCACGCTCAGCCAGATCGGCATGGTCCGGCACTGGACCCGGCTGCTGAGCACCGAGGACGACCCGCAGGAACGCCGCCGGATGGTCCGCTCGCGGGTGGTCAACACCATCGGCTTCATCGCCACCGGTGCGGTGCTGATCGTGGTGCTCGTGACCAAGTTCCTGGCCGGCGCGTGGATCGCGATCCTGGCGATGGGCAGTCTGTTCATCTTGATGAAGGCGATCAATCGTCATTACGCGTCGGTGGAGCGCGAGTTGACGGCGCGTGCAGAAGAGCAACGCGAGATCGTGTTGCCCAGTCGCAATCACGCGGTGGTGCTGGTGTCGAATATGCACGTGCCCACCCTGCGGGCGCTGTCCTACGCCCGGGCGACACGACCGGACGTGCTCGAGGCATTAACGGTGAATGTCGACGATGTCGACACCCGCAAGCTCACGGCTGAGTGGGAGGCAAGTGAGGTCACGGTCCCGCTCAAAGTCGTCGCCTCGCCCTACCGCGAAGTCACCGGTCCGGTGCTGGACTACGTCAGGCGGATCAGCAAGGAAGCCCCGCGCACCGTGGTGACGGTGTACGTGCCGGAGTACGTCGTCGGCCACTGGTGGGAAGGCCTGTTGCACAACCAGAGTGCGCTTCGGATCAAGACGCGGCTGCTGTTCATCCCGAACGTCATGGTGACTTCGGTTCCCTGGCAGTTGAATTCGTCGGAGCGGCTCAGCGAACTTCAGGGGCAGAGCGCCCCGGGCGATGTCCGAAAGGGATTCGTGGAGTGACCGTTATCGGGCCGGACGATGTGGTGCTGCGTACCGGCCCGGCCGCCAATGGCGGCAGTTGTGTGGCCCGCCACGACGGCCGGGTGGTGTTCGTGCGCTATGCGTTGCCGGGGGAATTGGTTCGAGTCCGGGTGACCTCGGAGCGCGGAGCCTACTGGCATGCCGAGACCATCGAGGTGCTTGAGCCGTCGGCCGATCGGATAGCGGCGCTGTGTCCGATTGCCGGCGTGGACGGTGCCGGGTGCTGCGATCTGGCCTTCGCCGAGCCGTCGGCCGTACGTGAGATCAAAGGTCAGGTGGTGGCCAATCAGCTTGCGCGGCTTGGGGATTACGCGTGGGAGGGCGTGGC
>JBAXIR010000092.1:0-10786 GCA_037138275.1 Mycobacteriaceae bacterium
ACGGCGTCGACGGCACCGCCTACGCATCGGCGGAGTTCATCTCGTTGAACTTGGCCCGCGATACCTCCCAGACGCAAGCATTCCAGTTCCTCGGTGCGGCCATCTCGACCTACTGCCCGGATCAGGTCGGGGTACTGCAGGCCGCCGCGCAGTAACCGGTGGCTGTCGAACGCGAACTCGACGAACTCGTCGCGGCCCCACCGGACGTCGTCCGGTGCTACTACGTCGACCTCGACCGGATTGCCGAAGTGCATCCACTGGTGGTCGCTGTCCGCACGGTGTCCCATCGGATCTCCGATGACGGCTACGAGCAGACCTATGCTGTCAAAGACCGTGTCCCGCTTGGTTTTCTGACTCTTCCCATCACCTACACCGCGACTCTGCGGGTGCCCACCCGTGGCGCAGTGACGGCACAGGCGCGGCAGTTTCCCGGCGTGCGACTGGACTCGATCGTGACCTTCGATGCCGAGTCGGGCGGCACCCGGCTGACCGAACGGATCCGGATCAGCGCGCCCCCGGGATTGCGGGCGGTGACGGTTCGCCACGCCGTCGCGGCCCACACCGAGCTGCTCGCCGGCATCCGGCGGCACTTCTCGGGTTAGCTCACCCGGCCAGCTTGCCGTTGTCGATCGGGTACACCGCGCCGTGGATTGCGGCGGCGTCGTCGCTGGCCAGAAACGCGATCACGGTGGCCACATCCCTTGGCTCCATCAGGCCGCGGGGCGCGGCGATCCGCATGATCAGCTTGTAGTCGGCGTTGTCCGGGGCGGTGAAATCAGTGACCTGCGGCGTCAGCATGCCGCCGGGGCACACCACATTGACCCGCAGTCGCTCCCTGGTGAACTCCACCGCGAGTGCCCGGGTGAGCCCCACCAGGCCGTGCTTGGCCGCGCAGTATCCGGCCGAGTAGACCTCGCCCTCGACGCCAGCCACCGACGCAACGTTGACGATATTGCCGCCGACGCCCAGCAGGTGCGGCAGCGCCGCGCGGCACAGGTAGAACGGGCCGTTGAGGTTGGCCGCGAGGTCGTAGGCCCAGTCGTCATCGGTGACTTCCGAGGTATGCCGCATCTGGTGAAAGCCGGCCGCGTTGACCAGGATGTCGAGCCGGCCGAAACGTTGAACGCACTGTTCGACGGCGTCCTTGCAGGCCTGCGGATCGGTGATGTCGACTGATGCATAGGCCCCGCCGGGCACCGTCTCGAACACCGTGGCCATCCGCCCGGTGTCGCGGGCGATCCCGAATACCGTGGCCCCGCGTTCGGCGAATAATCGCGCGACCGCCGCGCCCAGCCCGGACGACGCTCCGGTGACCAGGGCGACTTTTCCGCTCAGTTGCGCCATCTTCGAGCCTTCCGGTCGGGGGTTTTCACCGTCGGTTATGCGTGCACGTCCCGCAGGCCGACGGCGTTGCGTAGTCCTGAGCAGTTGTAGCACCCGACGCAACCGACGCAGTCGCGGCACCTCGCGCATGCCACACAGCCCACACAGCGCCGGCAAGCGACGCAGCCGATACATGCCACGCATCCGCGCAGGAGAACGCAGAGCACGGTCAGCAAACTCCCGGCTACCGCGGCGCTGCCGGCCGTGCCGATGGATCCGGCTACCGCGGCGCTGCCGGCGGTGGCGATGGATCCGGCTACCGCGGCGCTGCCGGCCGTGCCGATGGATCCGGCTACCGCTGCGCTGCCGGCGGTCCTTCGCGATCCCGCAATGGCGGCGCTGCCAGCAGTCCAGCTCGAGGCGGCCACGGCGACGGAGTTCACAGCGGCCATCCAACCATCCCATCCCATCGCCGCCCCGGCCGCGACAACTTCCGATGAAAAGCACCAAAACCGCAGCCAGATCGGGTAACCGAATCATTACGCGACCATGACCATGTGGTGCGTGACGAGCGCCGCGGGCCGGTGTCGTCTTGAATTAGACTGCAGGGGCGCCTACGGGGTGCGGACATGAGACAGGGAGCGGCCGGTGCGATCGATCGATGCCTCGTCGCCGAGGATCGCCCTGACCGCTGGGTCAGCGGGATCGTTGGGTTCGCCGGGCGGCGCGGAGTTTGAGATCTGGCGCAATGGCGTACGGCAAACGGTCCTGGGCCAGGTTTCTCAATTCGTCGAGTCCGAGTGCGTGCCGCAACTTGCGCACACCGGCGTCGATATTGCCGCTGACGTCCTGACCCAATTCGTCGACGGTGGCAAATGCCTACGGTCGACATTCATGTACCTGGGGTGGCTGTGCGGAGCCGGTCCTGATGGCGCGGCACTGCGCGCCTGCGCCGGACTGGAGTTTCTGCAGGCGTTCGCCCTGCTGCAGGATGACGTGATGGATGACTCCCCGGTGCGCCGGGGCCGTCCGGCCGCCCATATCCAGTTCGCCCAATGGCATCGTGACCGTGGGTTGTCAGGATCGCGGGACCGGTTCGGGGCGTCGCTGGCAACCCTGCTCTCCGATCTGTGCCTGGTGTGGGCCGAGCAGATGATGCGCGACAGCGGAGTACCGCAGAACGCGCTGTCGCGGGCCTGGCCGCACTATGACGCGATGCGGGTCGAACTTGCGATCGGCCAGATCGCCGACGTCGCCAACGACGCCGAAGCCATGCCGGATCTGGATGACGTGCTCGACATTGCGCGCCGCAAATCCGGAAACTACACGGTTCGGCGTCCGCTGGAGATCGGCGCTGCGATGGCCGGTCGCGGTGACCTGATCGACGCACTCGGCGGCTACGGACATGCGCTGGGCGAGGCGTTCCAGTTGCGCGACGACATCCTGGGTGTCTTCGGCTCGCCGGAGGTGACCGGCAAGCCGGCCGGCGGCGACCTCGCCGAGCGCAAGGCCACCAGCGTTGTGGTCGCGGCCCAGCGGATGGCTGACGCCGCCATCGGCCGGCAGTTCGCCGAGCTGATGACCACCGAGGAACTCACCGAGTCCGAGATCGCTCACTGGCGGAACCTGATTGTGGCAACCGGTGCCGCGGACTGGATCGAAGAGCTGATCGCCGAACGAGTGGCCGAGGCCGCCGAGCATCTCCGCGACCCTCGGATCGACGACTGGGTCCAATCGGCGCTGGCCGATATGGCCTCGGTCTGCACCCAACGAGTGACCTGATCAAGAGGAGTCATTGATGCGCACTGTCCCCGGGAAAACCGACCATGTGGTCGTTGTGGGTGCCGGACTGTCCGGGCTGTCGGCTGCCCTTCAGTTGGCCGGGCGTGGACGCTCGGTCACTGTCGTCGAGCGCTACGGATACCCGGGCGGGCGGATGGGCCAGGCCGATATCCGCGGCTACCGGATCGACACCGGCGCAACCGTTCTGACCATGCCCGACATCATCGAAAATGCGTTCAACGCCGTCGGGGCGTCGATGAGTGACTACGTCGAAATCATGCCGTCCGATCCCGCCTATCGAGCCTCATTCGCCGACGGCAGTACCCTCGACGTGCACTCCGACATCGCGGCCATGACGGCCGCTATCGAGGAGTTCGCCGGCCCGGAACAGGCCGCCGGATACCTGCGGCTGCGGGATTGGCTGACCGAGCTATACAAGCTGGAGATCGACGGTTTCATCGGGTCCAATTTCTCGTCACCGTTGTCGCTGCTGACACCGCAACTGGCCCGGCTGGCCGCCATCGGCGGATTCCGCGGCTGGGAGAAGATGGTGAGCCGTTTCATCAGCGACGAGCGGCTACAGCGGATCTTCACCTTCCAGGCCCTCTATGCCGGCGTGCCGCCGCAGCAGGCGCTGGCCGCCTATGCGGTGATCGCCTACATGGACACCATCAACGGGGTGTACTTCCCGCGCGGCGGTATGCGCGCGGTGCCCGAGGGGCTGGCCGCCGCGGCCGCCGACGCCGGCGTGGTGTTCCGCTACGGATCCACCGTGACGCGTCTGGAGCGTTCCGGTTCACGGGTGACGGCGGTGTGCACCGACTCCGGCGACCGGATCGCTTGCGATGCCGTGGTTCTCACCACCGAACTGCCGCTGACCTACCAGTTACTCAATCGCACGCCCCGTCGGCCGATCAAGTTCCGGCCGTCCCCGTCGTGCGTCGTCATGCACGTCGGGGTGCCGTCTGTCGGAGGTGCGCTGCAGCACCACAACATCAGCTTCGGAGCCAACTGGTCGAAGACCTTCGACGAGATCATCGATGAGGGTGTGCTGATGAGCGACCCGTCTCTGTTGGTGACCATGCCCACCGCAGGTGACCGGACGCTCGCACCTCCCGGGCGCGACCTACTATTCGTACTGGCACCATGCCCGAATCTTGAAGTGGGCAAGGTGAATTGGGCCGTCGAGGGCGATACCTACGCCCGGCAGATGCTGGCAACCGCAGCCGAGCGCCTGCTACCGGGCCTGGATCAGGACGCCGACGTGCTCGACGTCGTGACCCCGGCCGACTGGGCGCGCCAGGGCATGTTGGCGGGCTCGCCATTCGCGTTGGCGCATACCTTCGCCCAGACCGGGCCGTTCCGGCCGGCCAACCTGGTGCGTGGTATCGACAACGTCGTACTGGCCGGGTCGTGCACGGTTCCGGGCGTCGGCGTACCGACAGCACTGCTGTCCGGTCAGTTGGCAGCCGAACGGATCACCGGCCCCGTCGGAGACAGGTCACCGGCAACGATCATCAGTTCACCGAAACAGGTTGGGGCATGATCAACACCGAATTGCACGCCGCCGGGATTGACGACGAACGGTTGCGGGAGTCCTACCGGTACTGCCGTGCGCTCAACGCCCAACACGGCCGCACCTACTTCCTGGCCACCAGACTGCTGGCCCCGTCGCAGCGACCGGCCGTGCATGCTCTATACGGCTTCGCCCGCTACGCCGACGACATTCTCGATGATCTGACGTCGAATGCGACCGTCGCGCAACGGGAAACGCGATTGGAGGAGTTGGCGTCGAAGTTCTTCAATGGCGCCGACGACGCCAGTGAGCCGGTGCTGCCTGCCGTCCTGCATACGGCTCGCACCTATCGCATTCCACTGAATCTGTTCGACGACTTCCTGACGTCGATGCGGATGGACCTGACAGTCACCGACTATCCCGACCGCCCGGCGATCAACCACTACATGCGCGGCTCGGCTGAGGTGATCGGGCTGCAAATGTTGCCCATCCTCGGCACCGTCGGACCGCTGTGTGACGCCGAGCCCTACGCCGAAGCCCTCGGCCAGGCGTTCCAGCTGACGAATTTCCTGCGTGATATCAACGAGGACCTCGACCGTAATCGCATCTACCTTCCCGCCGATGAACTCGCGGCCTTCGGAGTGGACCGCGAGTTGCTGATGTGGTGTCACGACAACAGTCGCACCGACCCCCGCGTACGGGCGGCCCTGGCCGCGCAGCATGAGACCACCCGGGCTATCTATCGGGTGGCACACAAGGGCATCGCGCTGCTCGCGCCGCAGTCGCGGCCGTGCGTGACGACGGCGTTCACGCTGTACTCCGAGATTCTCGACAATATCGAGGACATCGACTTCGCGGTGTTCAGCGAGCGGGCGTCGGTGGGCATGGGCCGCAGGATTGCGGTGTTCAGCGGCGGACTGGTGCGGGCCAGGCGAGCGCGGCGGGCCGCCGTAACCTCGAGAGGCGGACTGTCCCAGGGCGCGGCCTGATGGACCGGTGGCAATACCTGCTCATCCTCGTTGGATGCATTCTGATCACGCTGCCGTTGGAGGCGTTTGGTCGCGGCGTCTACCGTCAGCCACGGCGCCTGCTGCGTGCCCTGACCCCGGTGCTGCTGGTATTCCTGGTGTGGGATGCGGTTGCGATCGCACTCGACGTCTGGCACTACAACCCACGTTTCGTCAGCGGCATCGAGATGCCGTTCATGCCGCTCGAAGAATTGCTGTTCTTCATCGTCATCCCGCTGTGCGGTCTGCTGACCTATTCGGCTGTCAGTTCCGTGCTCGGCATTCTCGGTCGGTCGCGGGCCACAATGGCCGCGCGGAGTCGGCGGTGATCGGTCTGGGGTACACACTGCCGGCGATCATTTCGGTCGTCGGGGTGTGTGTGCTGGAATGGTCCGTACTGCGTACCGGGCTTTTCCGCACGCGCGCCTACTGGATATCGATGGTGATCGTGTTTGGATTTCAGGTTCTGGTCGACGGCTGGTTGACCAAGCTGTCCGCACCGATCGTCATCTACAACGAGGCCCACACATCGGGTCTGCGGTTTCCCTGGGATATCCCGGTCGAGGATTTTCTCTTCGGCTGGGCGCTGGTGACCGCGGTACTGCTGTTGTGGGTCAGACAACGACCCGATCAGAAGGAAAGCCGTTGAGCAGCGTCAGCAACCAGGGTTTGCCCAAGGCCGAAGTTCCGGGCGCCTTCGACATCGGTGCCAGTGCCTACGACCGTCTGGTCGGCGCCAATCCCGGCTATCACGACCACCTGCGGATCTCGGCTCGCCGGTTGCGGATCCCCAACGGCGGACGCGGCCTGCGCCTGCTCGACGCGGGTTGCGGAACCGGCGCGTCGACCGCCGCACTGCTCGAGGCCGCCCCGCACGCGGAGATCATCGCCGTCGACGCTTCCGCCGGCATGCTTGAGCAGGCCGCGGCCAAGTCGTGGCCGGACTCGGTTCGCTTCGTGCACACCCCGATCGAGGCACTGGCCGACGTCGGCGTGCACGGGCCGTTCGACGGAATCCTGGCGGCCTACCTGCTGCGCAATCTGGCCGACCCGGACGCGCAACTGCGGCGATTCGCCCAGCTGCTCCGCCCGGGTGCCACCTTGGCGGTGCACGAATACTCGGTGCGCGATTCAGTGCCCGCGAAGGCCATCTGGAACGCCGTCTGCTGGGGCATAATCATCCCGCTCGGTTGGCGACAGACCCGCGACAGCGCGCTCTACCGCCACCTGTGGCGCAGTGTGAACACCTTCGACGGCGCCCTGCACTTCAAACGACGTTTGACCGCAACAGGATTCACGGGCGTCCACAGCGAGACGATGGGCGGCTGGCAGCGCAACATCGTGCACACCTTCCTGGCGGATGCGCCGGCGCACGCTTCGGTTGATGCCTCCGGGGATCCGACACGATGAAGGATCCGCACCGCGTAGCCCACCCCGCACCGCGCGGCCTGCCGGGCGCCGCCGACCTACCGGAGATACCGCACGCCGTGGTGGTCGGCGCGGGGATCGCCGGCCTGGCCGCGGCCGCCGGTCTAGCCGAACGCGGCGTCACCGTCGACGTCCTGGAACGCCACGCAGACCTCGGTGGGCGTGTCGCCGGGTGGACCGAACACCTCGACGACGGAACCGCGACCACCAATAACCGCGGGTTCCACGCCTTCTTCCGGCAGTACTACAACCTGCGGGCACTACTGCAACGCAGCGACCCGAAACTGTCGCGATTGCGGGCGGTCGAGGACTATCCGCTCATCGATGGGCAGGGCCGCCGCGACACCTTCCGCGGACTGCCCCAGTCCCCGCCGTGGAACGCATTGGTGTTCGCCATGCGCAGTCCGACCTTCCGGATCCGGGATCTGGTGCGGATCAACGCCAAAGCAGCCGCCCCACTGGCCGCGGTGACCGTACCGGGAATTTACGGTCGGCTCGACGACCTCGACGCGGAAACCTTCCTGACCGACATCAACTTTCCCGTCGCCGCGCGACATTTGGCATTCGAGGTCTTCGCCCGCAGCTTCTTCGCCCGGCCTGAGCGGCTGTCGGCAGCGGAGTTGGCGGCGATGTTTCACATCTACTTCCTGGGATCCAATGAGGGCTTAGTCTTCGATGTCGCCGAGTCGAACTTCGACACTGCACTGTGGAACCCGCTGGGGGAGTACCTGCGTGGCATTGGGGTGACGTTTCGCACCGGGACGCCGGTATCGTCGGTCAACCTGGAGGGGTCCAGGAAGTTCCGGGTGCGGTGCGATGACGGCACCACCATCGACGCCGACGGCGTGGTGCTTGCGACCGACGTCGGCGGTCTACAGCAGATCGTCGGCGCCTCAACCGAATTGGGAGACGCCCAGTGGCGGCAACGGGTGGCTGGGATGGAACTCGCGCCACCGTTCGTGGTGCAGCGGCTGTGGCTGGACCGGCCGGTGGATGCCGGCCGGCCGGACTTCCTGGGCACCGGGGGACTGGAACCCATCGACAACATCAGCGTGGTCAGTAACTACGAGCGTCAGGCCGCCGACTGGGCCCGCGCGAATGGAGGCTCGGTGGTCGAGGTGCATTCATACTCGGTCCCCGCCGATTGTGCGCCGTCCGAGGGCCTGCGGGACGAGATGCTGGCCCGGCTGCACCAGATCTATCCGGAGACCGCCCGGGCCGGCATCGTGACGGAGCGCATTTTGTATCGGCAGGACTGTCCGCTGTTCTCCCCCGGTTCGCACGCAAGCCGGCCGACGGTGGACACTCCGGTACCCGGGTTAATGCTCGCCGGCGACGGGATCCGCATCGACTTCCCGGTAGCATTGATGGAACGTGCCGCCACCACCGGATGGTCGGCGGCGAACCGGCTGCTGTCGGGCTGGGGTGTTAACGGGCATACGTTGTATACCGTTCCTGTGCGGGGACGCTCACCGGTGTTGCGTCGACTGGCTGAGAAAGGTGGCGCGCTGAGATGAGTCTGTGGTCACGTCTTGCCGACCGCATACCGAAAGACTCTCCCGTGCAAGTCCTTCCACAGCTTGACTGGGCCACCCAGAAGCCCACCTATCGGGATGCGCAGCCGGCGATCATCGATGCCGCGCTGCGCCGCGCACTGCGCCGGCCGAGCGGGAACTGGTATGTCTTCGGCGCCAGCACCGATGTGCGCGCCGACCGTCCATTCGGAACAAAGGTCGCCGGCACCGAGATCGTGGCGTGGCGCGATCGACAGCAGGTGCTGCGGGCGGGGCCTGCCACGTGTCCGCATCTCGGCGCGGACCTCACGACCGGGAAGATCGAGTGCGGCGGATTGATCTGCCCCTGGCACGGGCTGCGACTCGACGGTGGCCGGGAGTTCGGCTGGAAGCCGTTGCCGGCGCACGATGACGGTGTGCTGGTGTGGGTGCGCCTGGATCGGGTCGGCGGCGAGGAGCCGACGGACGCGCCGGTCATCCCGGTGCGGCCGACGGGTCCCAAGCTGGCGGCTGTCACCCGACTCGAGGGCGTCTGCGAGCCCCGCGACGTCATCTCCAACCGTCTCGACCCGTGGCACGGTGCTTGGTTTCACCCGTACTCGTTCGCTCAATTGGAAGTGCTCAGTGCGCCCCCGGTGGATGCCGACGATGCCGCCGACGCCTTTGCGGTGGCGGTCACCTTCCGGATGGGGCGGCTGGGCATGCCGGTGGTCGCCGAGTTCACCGCGCCCGAGCCGCGCACCATCGTGATGCGAATCGTCGACGGCGACGCGGCGGGCAGCGTCGTGGAGACCCACGCCACCCCGATCGGCCCCGGCCCCGACGGCAAAGCCCGTACCGCCGTGATCGAGGCGGTCATCGCGCAGTCCGATCGGGTGGGATTTGGGTATTCGCTGCGGGCCGCTCCGCTGATCCAGCCACTGATGCGCCTCGTGGCCAACCGGTTGTGGCGCGATGACCTGGCCTACGCTGAACGTCTATATGCTCTGCGTACCAAGGAGATTCACTGACAATGGCTAAACGTGTTGTGGTGTGGGGAACCGGTTTCGTCGGCAAGATGATCATCCCCGAGGTGCTCAGCCACCCGGAGTTCGAACTCGTCGGCGTCGGCGTCAGCAACCCGGCCAAGGTGGGCCTCGACGCCGGTGCGATCTGCGGTCTGCCGCCTGTCGGCGTCATAGCCACTGATGACATCGACGCGCTAATCGCCCTGCGGCCAGACGCGTTGGTCCATTACGGACCGACGGCCGCCAAGGCCGACGCCAACATCGAGGTGATCGGGCGGTTCCTTCGGGCCGGGATCGACGTCTGCTCCACCGCGATGACACCCTGGGTGTGGCCGACGATGCACCTGAACCCGCCGAACTGGATCGACCCCATCACGCAAGCCTGCGAGGTGGGCGGGGCGTCGTGCTTCACCACCGGTATCGACCCCGGCTTCGCCAACGATCTTTTTCCGATGACGTTGATGGGTCTGTGCTCCGAGGTGCGCCTGATCCGCGCATCGGAGTTGCTCGACTACACCAACTACGAGGGCGACTATGAGTTTGAGATGGGCATCGGCCGCGAACCGGAGTTCACACCCCTGCTGGAGAACCGCGACATCCTGGTGTTCGCCTGGGGCGCCACAGTTCCGATGATCGCCCACGCCGCCGGTATCGAACTCGACGAGATCACCACCACCTGGGACAAGTGGGTGACTCCGACCGAGCGGACGACGGTCAAGGGCGTGATCGGTGCCGGCAACGTCGCGGCGGTGCGGTTCACCATTAACGGGGTCTACCGCGGTGAGACCCGCATCCAACTCGAACACGTCAATCGGATCGGCCGCGACGCCGCACCGGATTGGCCCTCGGGTGACAAGGACGACGTGTACCGCGTCGACATCGAAGGCACACCCAGCATCTTCCAGGAGACCGCGTTTCGGTTCACTGACGGCTCCGGCCGTGACGCTGCCACCGCCGGTTGTCTGGCGACCGGATTGCGCGCGCTCAACGCTGTGCCGGCGGTCAACGACCTACCGCCGGGATGGGTTACCGCCCTTGATCTCCCGCTGATCCCCGGCCGCGGCACCATTCGCTGATCACCGGGCCGGACGCGGGGGTAGGTTCGGTACCTGGCTGGAAGTTTTCGCCGCAACCGCTGGGAGGCACTGTGGCCAATAAACCGACGGCCCATAAACCGACGGCCCATAAACCGACGACCCTGCTTGATCG
>JBAXIR010000093.1:0-10753 GCA_037138275.1 Mycobacteriaceae bacterium
CTCCTCCTCGGGACGCGTTCCTCGTCCCGCATCGTCGTTGGGCTAACGTCGTCACCGTGGCCAAACCCGCGACGCAGCGCCCGAGCCTGCCCAGCGTGGGCCGGTTGGGCCTGGTCGAATCGTCGGCCGCCGCCAACCTCGCCGCGCTGGGCTGGGACACCGATGCGCATGTGGAACTGTTGTGGTCGCTGTCGCGGACGGCGAACCCCGACACCGCACTGCGCGCCGTAGTTCGGCTTTCCGAAGCGCTCGGCGACGAATGGCACCAACTCGATGTCGCGTTGCTCAAAGACCGCGCGCTGCGCGGCAGACTACTGTCGGTACTCGGGTCCTCGCTCGCCCTAGGTGACCACCTGGTGGCGAACCCGCAGGCGTGGCATCTGCTCGAAGGCGCGGTAGCACTGCCAGATATCGACGCGCTGCGGCGAATATTTTCCGACTGCATCACCGAATTCGGTTCCACGCCAAGCGTTATCATGCCAAAGCTACGCGGGCTCTATCGCGACCAACTGCTGATCCTGGCTGCACTGGACTTGGTACCGACCGTCGAGAATGAGCCGGTATTGCGGTTCGCGACCGTGGGCGCGCATCTTTCCGACCTGGCCGATGCGGCACTGGACGCTGCCCTGAAAGTTGCCGTCGCAACCGTGTGTACCCCGGACGCGCCACCTCCCCGGTTGGCGGTGATCGCGATGGGCAAATGCGGTGCGCGGGAACTGAATTACGTCAGTGATGTCGACGTGATCTTCGTCGGTGAGGATGCCGGACCCGTCACCACCAGAGTGGCGGGGGAGATGATGCGGCTGGCCTCGGATGCCTTCTTCGAGGTGGACGCGGGGTTACGCCCCGAAGGTAAGCAGGGCGCGCTGGTGCGAACCCTGGATTCGCATATCGCCTACTACCAGCGGTGGGCCAAGACGTGGGAGTTCCAGGCACTGTTGAAAGCCAGACCCGCGGTGGGCGATGCTGAGCTCGGGCAACGCTATGTCGCGGCACTGATGCCGATGGTCTGGACCGCCTGCGAGCGGGAGGATTTCGTGGCCGAGGTTCAGGCGATGCGACGCCGGGTGGAGTCGTTGGTACCCGCCGATGTGCGTGAGCGGGAGATCAAGCTGGGTACCGGCGGGCTGCGCGATGTTGAGTTCGCCGTCCAACTGCTGCAACTGGTGCACGGCCGCACAGACCCCTCGCTTCATGTCTCCTCGACGGTGGATGCTTTGTCCGCGTTGGGTTCCGGTGGCTACGTCGGTCGCGACGACGCGGCGAACCTCACCGCATCCTATGAATTCCTGCGATTACTTGAGCACCGATTGCAGCTGCAACGTCTGCAGCGGACCCATATGCTGCCCGCGGCCGACGATGATGAGGCACTGCGGTGGCTGGCCCGCGCCGCGCATGTTCGCCCCGACGGAACGCGTGACGCGTTGGGTGTGCTGCGCGAAGAACTCAAACGGCAGAGCGTTCGGGTGTCGCGGCTGCACGCCAAGTTGTTCTACCAACCCCTGCTGGAATCGGTGGATCCATCGCTGGGATTCGCCACTGGTTTGTCGCCGGAGGCTGCTGAACGTCAACTCGCGGCGCTCGGGTACGAAGGCCCGCAGAGTGCGCTGACCCATCTCGGTGCCCTGGTCGGCCAGAGCGGCCGGCGTGGCCGGGTGCAGTCGGTGCTGCTGCCGCGCCTACTGGACTGGCTGTCGGACACCCCCGATCCGGACAGTGGCCTGCTGGCGTACCGGCGGGTCAGTGAGGCGCTGTCCGACCAGCGCTGGTACCTGAGCACCCTGCGCGACGAGAGTGCGGTCGCCAAACGCCTGATGCGGGTTCTTGGCACGTCGGCGTTCGTGCCGGAGTTGTTGATGCGGGCGCCGGAGGTGATCGGCCAGTACGCCGACGGTCCGGCCGGCCCCAAGCTGCTGGACGTCGATCCGGAGGCGGTGGCGCGAGCACTCGTCGCCTCTGCCGGCCGCCACCCCGAGCCATTGCGGGCCATCGCTGCAGCACGGACCCTGCGCCGTCGGGAATTGGCCCGGGTGGCTTCCGCCGATCTGCTTGGCATGCTCGACGTCGAAAGTGTCTGCGCTGCACTCTCATCGGTGTGGGTGGCGGTGTTGCAGTGCGCTCTGGAGGCGGTGATCCGGGCCAACACCGGAGATGACGGAACTGTTCCGGCGGCTATTGCGGTAATCGGGATGGGTCGGCTGGGTGGATGGGAACTGGGCTACGGCTCCGACGCCGACGTGATGTTCGTCTGCGAGCCGGTCGAAGGGGTCGACGAGACGCGCGCGGTCAAGTGGTCGGTGACGATCGCTGAGGAGTTGCGGACGTTGGTCGGCGCGCCCAGTGACGACCCGCCGCTGGAGATCGACTCGAGCCTGCGGCCCGAGGGGCGCAACGGACCCCTGGTGCGCACGTTGGCGTCCTATGCGGCCTATTACGAACAGTGGGCACAGCCGTGGGAGGTCCAGGCACTGCTGCGGGCGCATCCGGTGGCCGGCGACTCTGACCTGGGGCGGCGTTTCGTCGTGATGGCAGATCGGGTGCGTTACCCGGAAGGTGGGGTGTCGCCCGCTTCGGTTCTGGAGATCCGCCGGATCAAGGCGCGCGTCGATGCCGAACGCCTTCCCCGTGGCGCGGATCCGAACACCCACACCAAGCTCGGACGCGGTGGACTGGCCGATGTCGAATGGACCGCGCAGCTCCTGCAACTTCGCCATGCCCATGCGGTACCCGCGCTGCGAAGCGCCTCGACGTTGCAGGCACTGGACGCCATCGCCGCGGCTGAGCTGATGCCGCAATCCGATGTGACGCAACTGCGGGAGGCCTGGCTCACGGCGACGCGGGCCCGCAACGCACTGGTTCTGGTGCGGGGCAAGCCGAGCGATCAGTTGCCCGGCCCGGGTCGTCAGCTCAATGCGGTGGCAGTGGCGGCGGGGTGGCGCAACGGGGACGGCAGCGAGTTTCTGGACAACTATCTGCGCGTCACCCGGCGCGCGAAAACCATTGTGAACAAAGTCTTTGGGAGCTGAGCTGTGCAGAATACGTTCGAGCAGATCGGTGCTCTGGAGTACACGGAACTCTGCGACCGGTACGCGCCACTGACTGCGGCGGTGCGCGATTTGGTCGATATCAGCATGCGGACCGGCGTCGACTCCGACACCATCGCCGACGCGACTGTGGCGATCGAAGCGGTGACTGAGATGCTGCGTGCTCAGCAGGCCGACCGCCCGGTCCGATTCCAGCGGCACGACGGCACCGGCCGCCCGGTGGTGTGGTCCAACCCGGTGGTCGGGTTGCGCAATCCGCTGGCTCCGCCGCTCACTGTTCACCATGATGCCGATGGACGCTGCTGGAGCGAGTTCACCCTGGGTAGCGTCTATGAGGGTCCGCCGGGGCTGGTGCACGGCGGGATCAGTGCAATGATCCTGGACCAGTTGCTCGGTGAGGTTGCCACCGACCAGTTGACGACACCGAAGTTCACCGGAACCATCACCGTCAGATACCTGCGCGGCACCCCGTTGGGGCCGCTGCGAGCCGAAGCAGTCATCGAACGCACCGAGAATCACAAGACCTATGCGCGCGGATTCATCAGCGACGCACAGGGACCGACAGCCGAGGCCGAAGGAGTCTTCATCATGCCGATGTGGGCGCGGGAGCAGGAGCCGAAATGAAGTTCTATGTGAGCAGCGCTTTCCTCGAGGCCAGCGAGATCATCGAAATAGCCAGGGCGGCAGACGAACTCGGCTACGAGGGTATGGCGATCCCGGACCACGTGGTGAATCTGGAGACGTTGGCGACGCCATATCCCTATACCGAGGATGGCGAACGGCGTTGGCCGCCCTTCACCGACTGGCTCGACCCGTGGGTGCTGGTCGGATCGCTTGCCCAGGTAACCAGCCGGCTGAAATTCGTCACGACCGTCTACATCCCCGCCATGCGGGACCCGTACTCGGCAGCCAAGGCAATCGGCACCGCCGCATGCCTGTCCGGTGGCCGGGTGGAACTCGGTATCGGCGTCGGCTGGTGCGAGGAGGAGTTCGACCTGCTCGGCCAGTCGTTCGCCAAGCGCGGCAAGCGCACCGACGAGATGCTGGATCTGATGAAGGCGCTGTGGCAGCCGGGATGGACCGAGTTCGACGGTGAGTTCTACCAGACACCGCGATTGGAAATGATGCCCACGCCGCCGCGCATCCCGATCTACGCCGGTGGCCTGTCTGATTTCGCTCTCCGGCGCGCCGCACGCAACGATGGCTGGATCGGTGACCTGATCACCCTGGACCAGGCGTTGGCTTCGGTGGACCGGGTGCGGGAGTTGCGGGCCGCGAAAGGCCTGACGATGGACGGATTCCGGGTCCTCACCCCGCTCATGGATGCCTTCACGATTGAGCATTTCGAGCGGGCCACCGCCGGGGGCATCGACTCCGTGGTGACGATGCCGTGGATGTTCTACTCCGGCCCGAAAGCGTCGCTGTCCGAGAAGATCGACGGGATGCGTCGATTCCGCAAGGACCTCGCGCTCGACACCTAAGGGTCAAGCCAGGTGGTGAGGTTCGCAATCATTGTGTTCAGCGGTTGAAACCAGGTAGGGCGACCTCGGCCTCGGTGAGTTCGAACGGTGCGGGCGCGATGATCTCCGGCGTCGCCACGAGGGCCGGGTCGGACTCGGCCGGCATCGGCGCGGCGGGCGCGGTGCCCGCCGCGACCGGAGGCTCGGCGGCCGGTGGCGTCAGGGGCGCGTCGTAGATCGGCGCCGTCGGGTACAGCACCGGGCTGCCGGTGGGCGTCAGCCGGAACGGGATGGCCAGACTCTCCGGCGCGTTACCGCAGGCGCCCGCGGTGTTGATGCTGGCGTAGCCGGACAGGGTGGAGGCACCCCACGAGTAGTTATTGACGCCGGGGACCGAACTGCCGTCGCCGCACAGGATCGCGTCAGGCTGGTTGACGAACATGATCCACGAGCCCACCGTGACGAGGGCTGTGCCGGTCCAGGGAGCGCGTTTGGAATTGCCGGTCTCGGCGACCTGCACACAGTTGTCGGCTGGATCGGCGCACGGTGTCAGTGTCCAGGTTGCGGACTCGCCGTCCTCGGCCTCAAATGTGTAGCCTCCCAACGGATTTGGGTCCGCTCCGGCCGGGCCGGCCAGTGCGACGCCGGCACCACCGATGATCAGGCAGGACGCCACAGCCATTCGAGTCAATACCATGGGGCTCCTCATTGAAGTGTTCGTGCGTGGTACGCAGCCGAGGATATCTCGCCGCGTGAGCCCACCCGTTCGACGAACGACGATTGCCGACCGAGTGGGTTTCTGCGGGTGGGGTTACACGTCGTAGTACAGCGCGAACTCGTACGGATGCGGCCGGATCTGAATGGGCATGATCTCGTGCTCACGCTTGTAGGCGATATAGGTCTCGATCAGGTCCGGCGTGAACACGCCACCCTCGGTCAGGTAGTCGTGATCCTGTTCGAGGCGGTCGATCACCGCAGCGAGTGACGTCGGTGCCTGCGGGATGTTGGCGGCCTCGTCCGGCGGCAACTCGTAGAGGTCCTTGTCGACCGGGGCCAGCGGCTCGATCTTCTTCTTAATGCCGTCGATGCCGGCCATCAGCATGGCAGAGAAAGCAAGGTACGGGTTGCCGGAGCTGTCCGGGCAGCGGAACTCCAGGCGCTTGGCCTTGGGGTTGTTGCCGGTGATCGGGATCCGCACGCACGCCGAGCGGTTGCGCTGGCTGTAGACCAGATTGATCGGGGCCTCGTAGCCGGGCACCAACCGCTTGTAGGAGTTCACCGTGGGGTTGGTGAAGGCCAGCAGCGACGGCGCGTGGTGCAGGATGCCGCCAATGTAGTGCCGCGCCAGATCGGAAAGACCCGCGTAACCGGACTCGTCGTGGAACAGCGGTTTGCCGTCCTTCCACAGCGACTGGTGGGCGTGCATGCCCGAGCCGTTGTCACCGAACAGTGGCTTGGGCATGAAGGTGACGGTCTTGCCGGCCTGCCAGGCGGTGTTTTTGATGATGTACTTGAACAGCAGCACGTCATCGGCCGCCCGCAGCAGCGTATTGAACTTGTAGTTGATCTCGGCCTGTCCGGCAGTGCCCACCTCGTGGTGACCGCGCTCGAGGGTGAAACCGGCGTTCTGCAGGTTGGTGGCCATCTCGTCGCGCAGGTCGACGTAGTGGTCGTAGGGGGCGACCGGGAAATATCCGCCCTTGGGCCGAACCTTGTAGCCCAGGTTAGGGCTGCCGTCGGCCTCGAACGGCTCGCCGGTGTTCCACCAGCCCGACTCGGAGTCAACCTCGTAAAAGGTGCCATTCATCTTGGAGTCGAACGCCACCGAGTCGAAGATGTAGAACTCCGCCTCGGCGCCGAAGAAGGCGGTGTCGGCGATACCGGTGCTGGCCAGGTAGTTCTCCGCCTTCCGGGCCACATTGCGCGGGTCACGCGAGTACGGCTCGCGGGTGAACGGGTCATGCACGAAGAAGTTGAGGTTGAGGGTCTTGGCGGCCCGAAACGGGTCGATCCGTGCGCTTTCGGGGTCGGGCAGCAGCATCATGTCGGACTCGTGGATCGACTGGAAACCGCGAACCGACGACCCGTCGAATGCGAGGCCGTCCTCGAACACGCTCTCGTCGAACGTCGAGGCCGGAATCGAGAAGTGCTGGACCACGCCGGGCAGGTCGCAGAACCGGATGTCGACGTACTCGATTTTCTCGTCTTTGATCTGCTTGATGATGTCGTCGGCTTCGTTGTGCTTCGCCACGTACTCACTCCTTCAATCCGGCCCATCGTGCACGTAGGGACAGAGGGTTTTAGGGACAGAGGGTTTTCTCTGACCCGGGTTTTCTTGCGACTCGCGGCTGACGGTAGGTAGCCGATGTTGCACGTCCGTCAACCGAATGTTGCCGTGACGTTACGGGTCGGGACGATACCGGTGTCGGCCTATCCTTGGGTCATGTCGCGTGAGATCGGATCCTGGCTGTCGGGCCCGCAATCGCTGGGCTCGGGGTCTGCATACCCGGGTCAGCGGCTGGGGGCGCCAGCCGACGGGCCGGGGTCGCTGGCCGGATTGGGCCGGCGGGTGGCCGCTGTGGCCGTTGACTGGCTGATCGCCTACGGGCTGGCCGGGCTTGGGGTCGCCGTCGGTCTGGTGAGTAGTTCATTTCAGGCGACGGCCGTGCTGCTGATCTGGTTCGTCCTGGGCATCGTGGCGGTGCGACTGTTCGGGTTCACACCGGGCCAATACCTGCTCGGCCTGCGGGTCGCCTCGATCGACAGCCGATTGCACGTGGGCACGGGGCGCGCGGCGGTGCGGGGTCTGCTGATCGCACTGGTGATACCGGCTCTGTTCACCGACAGCGATGGCCGCGGCTTTCAGGACCGGTTGACCGCGACCGCGGTGGTGCGGCGCTGATTCGCTTGCGGTGAGTGAGGAACCCTGCAGGCGCCTACTCGCGATTTGTCTGCGTCATTCCTCATTCAACGTGGGTGTTGATGAGTGTGCCGCCCGCGCATGCAAATCTGGCACGGTCACCGGGTGTGGGAGTGTTTATCGCCGAGGAAGCTCTGGCTGCGGGTTTGGTCACCCGGTACGGGTTGGTCGCTGATCACCGACGGCTGTTTCCCGGCGTCTATACCCCGAGCCGGACGCCCCTGACCCTGGATGACCGCATCGTTGCGGCATGGCTCTGGTCGCGGCGGCGGGGAGTCGTGAGCGGATTGGCCGCATCGGCGTTGCATGGCGCTCAGTGGGTGGAACCTGGCACCGTCATCGAACTCAATCTCGCCCACAACAAGACGCCCTCAGGTATCGCTACCTGCCGCGACACGCTGGTGGCCGGCGAGATTACGCAGACACGCGGGATGGCATGCACGACGGTGGAGCGGACCGCGTTCGATCTGGCCCGGCGGGGCCGGATCGGCAAGGCGGTTGAACGCCTCGACGCACTAGCCCGGGCAACACGGTTCGAGGCTGACGCCGTCATCGCCGTGCGCGACGTACATCCCCGCCTCCGCGGCCGGCGGCGAGTGCAACGGGTGCTCGATCTCGTCGACCCCGGTGCGCAATCCCCGAAGGAGACATGGCTGCGACTGCTGCTCATCGAGGCCGGCTTCCCGCGGCCGCAGACCCAGATCCCGGTGCTGGAGCCGGACGGATATCCCCGCTACCACCTGGACATGGGTTGGGAGGAGTTCATGGTGGCCGTCGAATACGACGGAGAGCAGCACCGCATGGATAACACGCAGTACCGGGGGGATATCGCTCGGTCGGAGTACCTCGACGGTCTCGGTTGGCGGCGCATTCGAGTGCTTGCCGGCGACCGGGCGCCGGGCATCGTGCGGCGGGTCGAGCAGGCCGGGGTGCCGCGATTCGCGCGTTGAGTGAGGAACCCCGCAGGGGCCTACTCGCGATTTGTCTGCGTGCTTCCTCACTCAACGTGAGGGCGGGTCGCCTGAGGGCGTCAGCGGCGGCGGACGCTGCGCTGCACGCCACGTATCTTGGCTTGCGGCGGCAGCGGACCCTTGGGTACTGCGGCAGGGCCCTTGCGGCTGCCCAGCGCGGCCAGCTTGGACTCCAGCGCGTCCATCTGCTTGACGTTGATATTGGCCGGCATCCGGGTCAGGTGGCGCTCGAGTTTGGCCAGCGGAACCTCGCCCTCCTCGTTGCCGATGACGATGTCGTAGATCGGAACGTCGCCGATCAGCCGGGCGGTGCGCTTCTTCTCCTGAGCCAGCAGCGGTTTGACCCGTGCGGGCGAGCCTTCGGCGACGAAGATCACGCCAGGCCGGCCGATCACCCGGTGTACGGCGTCGAAGTGACCGGTGACCGCCACCCCCTGGGTCACCCGCCACTTGCCCCGCAGGTTGTCCAGTGCCCAGCCGGCCGCTCCGGCCTGACCCTCGGCCTTGCGGAACACCGACTTCTGCGCCCGACGGCCGAAGATCATGAAGGCGACCAGCACGGCAAGGACGATCCCCAGCACGATGAACATGTACTTGGTGACCCCGCCGATCAGGATGCCGATGGCCACCGAGGCGGCCACGACCGCCAGGAACGCGCCGATCATGAGGGGCAGTAGACGTTTGTCCTCTTTGCGCTGCATCTGAAACGCCTGCCACAACTGGGTGCGGCGCTGTTTGGAGACGACCTTTGCGGCGGCTTTCGCCTCGGCCTTTGCCGCCTTGGTCTCGGCTGGGGTGCGGGATTTCGCCATAGCTGTCAAGGATACGGACGGCCGGGTCTACCGGGGCGGAGTACCCAGGTCTGCCCGGTGGGCGAGTGCTGCCTGCTCGTAGAGGCGGCCGGCCCGGTAGGACGAGCGCACCAACGGTCCGGCCAGCACGCCGACGAACCCGAGTCCCTCGGCGTAGGCCGCCAGATCGACGAACTCATCCGGGTGGACCCAACGATCGACCGGATGGTGGCGCGGTGACGGTCGCAGGTACTGGGTGATGGTGATGATGTCGCAGCCGGCGTCGTGCAGGTCGACCAGTGCGGTGCGAACCTCCTCGATGGTCTCGCCCATGCCGAGGATCAGGTTGCTCTTGGTGACCAGGCCGAACTCGCGCGCGGCGGTGAGGACGTCGAGGCTGCGTTGGTAGCGGAACGCCGGCCGGATCCGCTTGAAGATCCGCGGAACCGTTTCGAGGTTGTGCGCCAACACTTCTGGCCGCGATTCGAAGACCTCGCGCAGCAGCTCGGGTTGTCCGTTGAAGTCCGGGATGAGCAACTCCACACCGGTGGTCGGGTTGAGTTCCTTGATGGCGCGCACCGTCTCTGCATACAGCCAGGCGCCGCCGTCGGGCAGGTCGTCGCGGGCGACTCCGGTGATCGTCGAGTACCGCAGCCCCATCGCGGCCACGCTCTCGGCCACGCGGCGCGGCTCATCTCGATCGAGTTCGGCCGGCTTGCCGGTGTCGATCTGGCAGAAGTCACAACGCCGCGTGCACTGCTCGCCGCCGATCAGGAAGGTGGCCTCGCGGTCCTCCCAGCACTCGAAGATGTTGGGGCAGCCGGCCTCCTCGCAGACCGTGTGCAGGCCCTCGCGGCGGACCAGGCCCTTGAGTGCGGTGTACTCCGGGCCCATCCGGGCGCGAGTCTTGATCCACGGTGGTTTGCGTTCGATCGGGGTCTGGGCATTGCGGACTTCCAGGCGCAGTAGTTTGCGGCTGCCCGGCTCGACGCTCACGGCAGTGATGTTACGGGAGTGGAGACCGGCAGCCGGCCGTCGAGTGCGTCACAGACGGCGGCGGCGACGCGGTCGCGCAGATCGTCGACGCCGATGCGGCGGCCGAGTTCGGCGGTCAGCGACGTCACCCCGGCGTCGGCGATGCCGCACGGCACGATCGCCGAATACGCACCCAGGTCGCAGTCGCAGTTCAGCGCGAAGCCGTGCAGGGTGGTGCCGCGGGCGACCCGGATGCCGATCGCGGCGATCTTGCGGGCCGGACCCGGCCCGTCGGCGGCGACCCACACCCCGGATCGGCCCTCAACCCGGCCAGCATCCACGCCGAGTTCGGCGCACACGCTGATCAGTGATTGTTCAAGGCGCCGAACGTAATTCACCACATCCAGCGGCTCGGCCAGCCCGATGACCGGGTAGCCCACCAGCTGACCCGGACCGTGCCAGGTGATCTTGCCGCCCCGGTCGGTATCGACGACGGGGGTCTTCTCCCGGGTCGCTCCGCTCCTGCCCTCCGGGGCACCGTCCGCCGGACGTTCGTGGGCCTCAGTGCGCTTGCCCGCGGTGTAGACCGCCG
>JBAXIR010000094.1:0-10648 GCA_037138275.1 Mycobacteriaceae bacterium
GACACGGTCTTGCCGGACGTGGTCTGGTCAGACACAGTCATAACGTCTCCTTGTACAGATTCGGTGGGGTCCGGTGGAGCGCCCACCTTGCTAACGGTACCTGGTATCGCTGTTATTCCCTCGACAGTCCGGCCGCGGTGCGTTCAGCCAGGCCTGCCAGCTGTCCGGCAGCGTCCTCGATCGCCCTGCGGACCGATCCGGCATAGTCGGCCAGCGAGTGCGCCGCCGTGATTCCGGCGGCCTGCAATTCCTCCTGACTCAGCGCCACCTGACCCGCCAGAACCAGCACCGGTACGGCGTACGGTCTGGCGGCCGCGGCCAGCGCGCCGACCACCTTGCCGTGCAGGGACTGGTCGTCGAGTCGGCCCTCCCCGGTCACGATTACGTCGGCGGTGGCGAGCTGATCGGCCATGCCGGTGTGTGCGGCGATGACACCGGCGCCCGATTCACGGCGGGCACCCAGCGCCAGCAGTGCCGCCCCGAGGCCGCCGGCCGCGCCCGCTCCCGGTAGCGCTGCGACCTCACGACCCGACGTAGCCTCCAGGGCGGCGGCCCATTCGGTCAGCCGCTGCTCGAGCAGCGCCACCGTGGCCGGGTCGGCGCCCTTCTGCGGGCCGAACACCCGGGCCGCGCCAGAGGCGCCCAGCAGCGGATGTTCCACATCGGTGGCCACGATCAGCTGAACTCCGGCCAGGCTTCGGCGGGC
This sequence comes from Mycobacteriaceae bacterium, assembly GCA_037138275.1. Classification (GTDB taxonomy): domain Bacteria; phylum Actinomycetota; class Actinomycetes; order Mycobacteriales; family Mycobacteriaceae; genus Mycobacterium. The sequence continues at coordinate 707 of JBAXIR010000094.1, forward strand.
CTCGGACAGGCCGCCGAGCGCCTCCACCATGGCGCGGCCACCGTCGGTGCAACTACTGCCGCCCAGTCCCACGACGATGGTGCGGGCACCGGCGCGCAGTGCGGCCTCGATCAGTTGCCCGACGCCCGCGCTGTGCGCGGCGACCGCGGTGCGCACCGTGGGCGGGCCGCCCAGCAGTGCCAGCCCGCAGGCCTGCGCGCATTCGATAAAGGCCGTCGAGTTGCCGGAATCGAACGCCCACGCGGCGTCCACGTCGACATCCAGCGGACCGCGAACACGGCTGCGGCGATCCTGCATGTCCGGGTGTACGTCAACCAGTACGCCGACGAAGCCCGGTCCCCCGTCGGACTGGGGCGCGTTGATCAGGGCGTCGCCGGGCCGCGCCCGCTGCCAACCATCGGCGATCGCCCAGGCCGCCTCGACCGCGGTCAGGCTGTCGCCGAAGCAGTCCGGGGCGATCAGCACCCGCAATCCGGGCCCGGCCGGCCATGTGGTCATTCCAGCAGGGTAGGGCGCGGCTTCGGCCACCGCATACCGCGCGACTACCGCGGCGAAGTAACCTGACAGGCGTGAAACTGCTGGGCCGCCGCAAAGATGACGACGCCGAAGGGACCCCCGAGGCTGAGCCCGTCGCACCATCGGAGATGACGGCCTCGGCGCGGGTGACCGCCCCCAAGGGCCGGCCAACCCCCAAACGCAACGAGAGCACCAAGCGTCGGGGGCCGGTGGCGCCCGCCCCCGCGACGGCCTCCGAGGCGCGCAAACGTCGAAAAGAGCTGCGCAACACGATGACCAAGGAGGAGCGCCAGGCCGAGAAGCTTCAGCGGCGTGCCGCCATGGGCCAGCGCCGGGAGCGGATGATGGCCGGCGAGGAGGCCTACCTGTTGCCGCGCGATCAGGGGCCGATCCGCCGCTACGCCCGGGATATCGTGGATTCCCGACGCAACGTGCTCGGACTGTTCATGCCCTCGGCACTGGTGCTGCTGTTCGTCATGCTGGCCCTGCCCAGGATCCAGGTGCTCATCTCCCCGGCCATGCTGCTGCTGATGCTGGTGATGGCGATCGACGCACTGTTCTTGGCCCGCAAGGTGAACAGGGCCGTCGACGCCAAGTTCCCCGACAACGCCGAAACGCACTTCAAGCTCGGGATGTACGCCGCCAGTCGGGCATCCCAGATGCGCCGGATGCGGGCGCCGCGGCCCACCGTCTCGCCCGGGGCCAAGGTCGTTTGAGTCTGCCCACCGTGCGAACTCTGGTGCTTGGCGGGATTCGTTCGGGTAAGTCCCAATGGGCCGAGATCGACATCGCCGACGAGGCTTCGGTGCGCTATATCGCAACCGGACCGGCTGCGGATTCGGATAGTTCCTGGGCGAGGCGGATCGATGTTCACCGCAACCGCCGTCCGCGGACGTGGCACACAATCGAAAGTGCCGATGTGGCAACACAATTGCGCGCCGATCCCGGCGCAGCGGCGCTTGTTGATGACCTCGGTGGCTGGCTCACCAGCACGCTGGACCGCCGGGGCTGGGACGACGTGCCCATCACCGCCGAAGTCGACGATCTACTCGAAGCGGTCGATGCGTTCCGCGCACCACTGGTACTTGTCAGCCCCGAGGTGGGTCTGACGGTGGTACCCGCCACCGAGGCCGGCCGCCGATTCGCCGACGAGTTGGGGGCCCTGAACCAGCGACTCGCGGACTGCTGCGAGCGGGTGGTCCTGGTGGTGGCCGGCCAGCCGGTGTGGATCAAACCCGCCGCGGCGCCGCGCTGATGGAATTCGACGACGTCCCGACACCGGACGGCCGGGCCGGCGCCGCGGCGCGCCGTCGTCAGGATCTGCTGACCAAACCCCGCGGCGCGCTGGGCCGGCTGGAGGATCTGTCGATCTGGATCGCATCGTGCCAAGGCCATTGCCCGCCAAGGCAATTCGAACGCGCCCGGGTGGTGGTGTTCGCCGGCGACCACGGAGTGACGAGCGAAGGCGTGTCCGCCTACCCGCGCGAGGTCACCGCTCAGATGGTGGCCAACATCGAGTCCGGCGGCGCGGCTATCAACGTGCTCGCCGAGGCGGCCGGCGCGACGGTACGGGTGGTCGACATGGCGGTGGATCGGGACACCGCGGCGGCCGATCCGACTGCGGCGCATAAGGTTCGCCGATCCAGCGGCAACATCGCGACCGAGGACGCGTTGCGTCCCGATGAAGCGGTCGCCGCGATCGAAGCGGGCCGCCGGATCGCCGATGACGAAGTCGACGCCGGGGCCGATCTGCTGATCGCCGGCGATCTGGGAATCGGTAACACCACGGCCGCGACCGCGGTGATCGCCGCGTTGATCGGTACCGAGCCCGTGCTCGCCGTCGGCCGCGGAACCGGTATCGACGACGCCGCCTGGTCACGCAAGACCGCGGCCGTGCGCGATGCGCTGTATCGATCCCGCGCATTTCGCTCCGACCCGGTCGCACTGCTGGCTGCCTGTGGCGGTGCCGATCTGGCGGCGATGGCCGGGTTCTGCGCCCAGGCCGCGATTCGCCGCACACCGGTACTGCTCGACGGAGTGGTCGTGACCGCGGCGGCACTGGTGGCCGAACGGATGGCGCCGGGCGCGCGATCGTGGTGGCAGGCCGGTCACCGCTCCCCCGAACCCGCGCACGCACTGGCGCTCGCCGAACTCGGCCTGGAGCCGATCGTCGATCTGGGCATGCGACTCGGTGAGGGCACCGGTGCCGCGGTGGCGCTGCCGATCCTGCGCGCAGCCGTGTCATTGCTGTCCTCGATGGCTACATTCACTGATGCCGGGGTATCTGAGCGCACCAGCGCGGGTTCCTCGTGATCGCCGGTCTGGCAAGCGCTTTCGCGTTTGCGACGGTGGCTCCGGTGCGCCGTGACGTCGGCCCCGGCCGGGCCACTATCGTCGCGCTGCCTGCCGTCGGATCGGTGCTTGGACTGTTCGCGGGGGGCGCCCTGTGGGCTGGTTTCTGGGCCTTCGGCCCGCACAGCCTGCTGGCCGGCCTGCTCGCCGTCGTGACCCTGCTGCTGCTCACTCGCGGCCTGCACATCGACGGCCTGGCCGACACGGTCGACGCACTGGGCTGCTACGGCCCGCCCGAGCGTGCGCTGGCGGTGATGCGCGAGGGCTCCGCCGGTCCGTTCGGCGTCGCGGCGGTGGTGGTGGTGATCGCCGCCCAGGCGGCGGCGTTCTCAGCGCTGCCGCCGGACCTGACCGGACTGACCGCCGTCATCATCGCCGTGACCGTCGGCCGGGTTGCCGCGGTACTGGCCTGCCGCAGCAGCGTTCCCGCCGCGGCCGGCAGCAGGCTGGGCGCGCAGGTCGCCGGCACCCAGTCGCTGGTATCGGTCACGACTTGGGTGGCACTGGTGGCTGGGATGTCCAGCTTCGCCGCGGCGCGGTGGTGGCAGGGACCGGTGGTGGTGGTGGTCGCACTGGCAGTCGCAGCGGGCCTGATAGCCCACTGTGTGCGCCGGTTCGGCGGAATCACCGGTGACGTCCTCGGTGCAGCCATCGAACTGACGACCACACTCGTGGCAGTTGGCCTGGTGATCCGGTCATGATGGGCGATTCGCATGCCCGGTGATCGAGGGGTGTACGCCGTGCCGGTGACCTATGGTTACGACAACATCTACGTGCGGGGGCACGCCATGGTTTCCGCACTGCGACGCGGATCGGTGTGTCGAATTCGACCGGACACCACAACCGGTCGTGTCGCGAAAGTCGATTCGGCGGACGTTTCGTGAGCGCGGGCGATCACCGGCCCGACGGGGACTGGTTCGCACAAATGGCCGATGCCAGCGGCCTGATGTTCTTCGTCCTGCGGGTGCGACCCGACGTGGCACTGGAGTTCGTCAACGACGCACCCGGCGCGGTGCTGATCGGCGAGCGGACCGATTCGGGCGGTGCAACCGACGCCGACGCCACAAACCTGCTCGGACAGATCGACCCGGACTACGCCGACCGACTCTCCGCGGTGCTCGCCCTCCCCCCGGGCAGTGGCACGCAGGTCGAGTTGAAGTGGAACCGTCTCGATGGACAGTCGACCTGGGGTCGGGGCTGGGTTCGGTCACGGGAACGCCAGGACGGCTCAGTGGTGATCGAAGGCGCTCTGGCCGACATCACCGAACTGCACGAGGCGGAGACCCTGCTGAAGCGTTCGGAGAAGCGCAGCCGGCTGCTAGCGGAGAACGCCTGGGAGGTCATCTGGACGATGGACCTCGACGCCAAAATCACCTACATCAATCCCGCCGTTGAGCGGATGCGGGGGTTCACCCCCGAGGAGGCGATGCGCCAGTCGCCGGAGGAGATCCAACCGCCCGAATCAGCGGCCATTGGCGCCGACTACTACCAGCGGTTGTTTGCCTCGATCGAGGCCGGCACAGAGCCGCCGATCTTCCGCGGCGAGCAGCAGTATTACCGCAGGGACGGATCGATCATGACCGGCGAATTGCAGGTCATTCCGCACGTCGATGGCACCGGGAAGGTCGTGGAGTTGATCGGGGTCACCCGCGATATCAGTGACCGCAAGGCCGCGGAGGCCGCGCTGCACAACCTCGCCGTCACCGACACCCTCACCGGCGTGTGGAACCGGCGTCAGGGCACGGACCTGATCGCGGCGGACCTGTCCGCCCGGCGGCCCGGTCAGGCGCTCTCGCTGCTCATGCTCGACATCGACCATTTCAAATCAATCAACGACACCTACGGCCATCAGGCCGGCGACAACGTCCTGATAGAGGTTGCCAGTCGGGTTCGCCGGAGTCTGCGCGGCAACGACGTCGTGGCCCGTTGGGGCGGTGAGGAATTCGTCGTCATGCTCCGGGACTGCGCTCTGCCCGACGCACGACGACTGGCCGAGGAAATCCGATCCACGATCGCAGAGGTTCCATTCGGCACGCTGGGTTCGCTCACGGTCAGCATCGGCGCCGCGGAAATCCGCGCAAACGAAAATCTTGCATCCTGGCTCGGGCGAGCCGACCAAGCTCTCTATCGGGCGAAGCGCGCGGGTCGCAACGAGGTCGTCGCCGACGCGGACGCCGCAGGCTAGCGGAGCCGCGCCATCCAGCCGCGCGGGCGACGCTAGCGGAGCCGCGCCATCCAGCCGCGCGGGCGACGCTAGCGGAGCCGCGCCATCCAGCCGTGCGTATCGGCGAAGGTTCCGCGCTGAATTCCGGTCAGGGTGTCGCGCAGCGCCATCGTCACCTCGCCGGGAGTGCCGTCACCGACGGTGAACTCCCCGTCGCCGAACTTGACCTGCGACACCGGGGTGATCACGGCGGCAGTTCCACAGGCGAAGACCTCGGTGATCTCGCCCGCCGCCACACCCTTGCGCCATTCCTGGACGTCGATCTTGCGTTCCTCGACCGCGAAGCCGGCGTCACCGGCCAACTGCAGCAGCGAATTTCGAGTGATCCCGGGCAGCAGCGAGCCACTGAGTTCCGGAGTGACCAGCCGAGCCGTACCGCCGCTGCCGAACACGAAGAACAGGTTCATCCCGCCCATCTCTTCGATGTAACGGCGTTCGATGGCATCGAGCCACACCACCTGATCACAGCCGTTCGCGGCAGCCTCGGCCTGGGCAAGCAGTGAAGCGGCATAGTTCCCGCCGAACTTCGCCGCCCCGGTGCCACCCGGACTGGCGCGCACATATTCGGTCGACAGCCACACACTGACCGGTTTGATACCGCCCTTGAAATATGCCCCCGCCGGCGAACCGATCACCAGGTAGCGGTACTCCGTCGACGGCCGCACCCCGAGGCCGGGTTCGGTCGCGATAACGAACGGCCGCAGATACAGCGACTGCTCGCCGCCGGCCGCCGGCACCCAGTCATGGTCGACGGCGACCAACTGGCGAAGCGACTCCAGGAACAGTTCCTCGGGCAACTCCGGGATCGCCAGCCGCCTTGCTGAGGCACGCAACCGGGCCGCGTTGGCCTCCGGGCGGAACGAGACGATCGACCCGTCCGCCCATCGGTAGGCCTTGAGGCCCTCGAAGATCTCCTGCGCGTAGTGCAGCACGATCGCCGACGGATCGAGTTCGATCGGACCGTAGGGCACCACCCGCGCGTCGTGCCAGCCACGGTCACCGGCGTACAGCACCGACACCATGTGATCGGTGCAGTACTTGCCGAAGCCGGGGTCGGCCAGGACCGCGCTCCGCTGCGCCTCGCTGGCCGGATGCGCGGTGCGCTCGACGGTGAACTTCAGCGGGACTTCAGACATGGCAGGGATTGTATAGCCGCGGCGTTACCGGGTTTTGACGTCGACGAACGGCGGCTTGACCACCTCACACTGCAGCGGCCTGCCCCGCACGTCGACGCTCACCGTGTCGCCATCGGATATCCCGGCCGCCGAGTCGATGAGCGCGAGAGCGATACCGACGTTGAGGGACGGCGAGAACGTCCCCGACGTGGTGACGCCCACCGGAGTCGACCCGACCAGCACGACCATCTCGGCCCGCGGCACGCCACGGCCGACCGCGCGCAGACCGCGAAGCAGCCGAGCCGGTCCGGCCTGCTTCTCGGCGAGCAGCGCATCGCGTCCCCAGAAGGCGTCCTTGGACCAACCCACCGCCCATCCGCAGCGCGCCTGCAGGGGCGAGATGGCAAGCGACAGCTCATGACCGTGCAGCGGGTAACCCATCTCGGTGCGCAGCGTGTCGCGTGCGCCGAGTCCGGCAAGTTGGCCGCCGCGGGCCTCGACCTCGGCGGCCAGCGCATCGAACACCACCGGCGCCGAACCCCACGGTGGCAGTAACTCGTAGCCGTGTTCACCGGTGTAGCCGGTACGGCAGACCCGCACCCCGACACCGGAATAGGTGGCGTCGACGAAGCCCATGTAGTCCATCTCGCTGGGCAACCCCAGTGCGGACAGCACCTCGGCCGAACGCGGTCCCTGGACGGCCAGCACCGCATACTCCCGATGCTGGTCGGTGATTGAGATCCCCTGTGGCGCTTGGCTTTGCAAAGCGGCGACCACCGAGGCGGTGTTAGCGGCGTTGGGCACCAGGAAGATCTCGTCGTCGCTGACGTAGTAGGCGATCAGATCATCGATCACACCGCCGTCCGCGGTACAGCACAGCGTGTACTGGGCCTGGCCAACGCCGATCCGGCGAAGATCGGCGGTGAGCGCGGAGTTAACGAACTCCGCCGCCCCGGGACCGGCCACCAGGGCCTTACCGAGATGGCTGACGTCGAACAACCCCACTGCGGTGCGGGTGGCGTTGTGCTCTCCCACGGTGCCCGCATAGGTCACCGGCATCGACCACCCGCCGAAGGCCGCGAAGGTGGCCCCGCGGTCGCGGTGGCGGCTTTCCAACGGTCCCTGCAGCAGTGGCGCCTCGGCCGCGTCATCAGTCACGGGCAAAACCCTAAACCCCGTCCCATTAGGGTTGCGCTGGTGAGCACCCAACTCGGCTATCAGTCCCCCATCGTCACCGTCGCCGGCACACTCCCCAAGCGCGGATCCGGATCGGCGGTGCTGATCGTGCCCGTAGTCGCCGACGACGATGGTGTCGTCACAGTGGTCGATGGCGGATTCCTCGATACCGGGGCGATCAGCGAGATTGAGGCCGCCCTGCGCGCCACCGGCGCCAAGGCCGCACCCGAACAACTCGCCCGGTTGTATGTGCCGGCGCTGCCGGTGGCCAGTGTGCTGACGGTGGGACTCGGGGCCCGCCGCGACTCCTGGCCCGCCGAGCCGATCCGCCGGGCCGCCGGGGTGGCTGCGCGGGCGCTGACCGGAGTGGCGTCGGTGATCACCACCCTGACCGACCTGAACCTGTCGGCGGCCATCGAAGGACTGATCCTCGGCGGCTACCAGATGCACGAGTTCCGCAGCGCCAAGACCGCGCCCAAGGAGCCGCCCTGCTCCAAGATCACCGCACTGAGCACGGCCCGTGACGCCAAGGCCGTCGCCGCGCGCGCCGCCGCCATCGCAACCGCAGTGGCGGGTGCCCGGGATCTGGTCAACACCCCGCCCAGCCATCTGTTCCCGGCCGAATTCGCCAAACGCGCCAAGGCTTTCGGCACCGCGGCCGGTCTCGAGGTCGAGATACTCGACGAGAAGGCTCTGGCCAAGGCCGGTTTCGGCGGCATCATCGGCGTGGGCAAGGGTTCGGCGAATCCACCCCGGCTGGTGCGGCTGACCTACCGCGGTGGCAAGGGCCGCAAGGCCGCGCGCAAGGTCGCACTCGTCGGCAAGGGCATCACCTTTGACACCGGTGGCATCTCGATCAAGCCGGCCGCGGCGATGCACCACATGACCTCGGACATGGCCGGCGCGGCTGCGGTGATCGCCACCATCGTCCTGGCCGCGAATCAGAAATTGCCCATCGATGTCATCGCCACCGTGCCGATGGCCGAGAACATGCCGTCGGCAACCGCGCAGCGACCCGGCGACGTGCTGACCCAGTACGGCGGGGTCACCGTCGAGGTGCTCAACACCGACGCCGAGGGCCGGCTGATTCTGGCCGACGCGATCGTGCGGGCCTGTGCGGACTCCCCCGACTACCTGATCGAGACCTCCACGCTCACCGGCGCGCAGACTGTGGCACTCGGCGCCCGCATCCCCGGGGTGATGGGCAGCGACGAGTTCCGCGACCGGGTGGCGACGGTGTCTCAGCGCGAGGGCGAGAACGGCTGGCCGATGCCACTGCCGGATGAACTGAAAGAGGATCTGAAGTCGACGGTGGCCGATTTGGCAAATATCAGCTCGCAGCGCTTCGCCGGCATGTTGGTGGCCGGTGTGTTTCTGCGCGAGTTCGTCGCCGACGGTGTGCAGTGGGCCCATATTGACATCGCCGGTCCGGCCTACAACACGTCCGGGCCGTGGGGCTACACCCCGAAGGGCGGTACCGGCGTCCCGGTTCGAACGTTGTTCGCCATGCTCGAGGACATCGCGGCTAACGGCTAAGCCAACGACCGGACAACTCGGGCGCGTGACAGCGCCGGACTGGCCGGTGCGCCGTCGAGGTGGCTGACCAACTCGTCGACCGCGGTAGCCACCACCTGCGGGTGCGACATCGGCGACCAGTGTCCGGCGCGGATGTCGCGGCGCCACAGTCGAGGCACCCACCGCGCGGTGTCGTCATAGACGTAGGGCCGGACGAAGACATCCTGGGTGTTGACGATCAACTGGACCGGCACCGACACGAAACGGTTGCGCTCGGCATGGGTCAGTGCGTGAAAGAAGTTGGCGCGGTAGATCTTCAGGCCGTTGGTGGCGTCGGCGACGAAGGTATCGGACTGGTGGCGCTGCTGCGCCGGGATGCCGGGGGCGATGAACCACCGGTTGATCGCGCGGGCCAGGAAGGTCCGCATCGCGGCGGGCATCAGCACCGGAACCGAGAAGCCGATCATGTAACTGAAATGGGCCGCCTGCGACAGCGCACGCCCGAAGCGCCGCGGCCGGTACGGCCGGGCCAACCCGTCGCGCACGAACCGGCTCAGGTGTTGGGGGTCCGGGCCGGAGATCGAGGTGTAGGACGCGACCCGGTCGGCGGCGTCCGGCCGACTCAGGTACTCCCACATGGTCGCCGCGCCCCAGTCGTGGCCCACCACGTGTACCGGCACCTGAGGACACAACGCGTCGACGACGTCGCCGAAGTCATCAGCGAGACGGGCCAGTGCGTAGTCCGGAACCGTCGCAGGCACCGACGACGCACCCGCGCCCCGGTTGTCGTAGCGGATGATGCGGTAGTCGGCGCCGAGTAAGGCCGCCACACCGTCCCAAACCACGTGGGAGTCCGGCCAGCCGTGCACGAAGACCACGGTGGGCCCGGCGGGGTTGCCCTCCTCGAAGACGGCGATGCGGGTTCCGTCGCGGGCGTCGATGAAGCGGGTGGCCATCAGGGCTCCGACATTGCACGCGGCCGCACCGGGGTGTCAAGGCGAGGCATTTGCCATCCCCGGCACGCTAATGACAACTCTCGTGCCG
>JBAXIR010000095.1:0-10632 GCA_037138275.1 Mycobacteriaceae bacterium
TCCGGTCGGGGCCCGGCGGACCGGCGGGCATCCCGCCAAGCGCACCTTCCAGGCGCTGCGGATCGCGGTGAACGCGGAGTTGGATTCGCTCTCGGCGGCACTGCCGACGGCGCTGCGCGCGGTGCGCCCGGGCGGGCGGATCGTCGTGATGGCGTACCAGTCCCTCGAGGACCGCATCGCCAAGACCGTCTTTGCCGCGGCCACCGCGTCGCGTACGCCGGAGGGCCTGCCGGTGGAACTTCCCGGACATGAGCCGCTGTTCGTTGCGCTCACCCGGGGGGCGGAGCGTGCAGACACCGTCGAAATCGACCGCAATCCGCGAAGTGCCGCGGTTCGCTTGCGCGCTATCCAACGCGCGAACACCGTCAACCACGGAGAGGACCGTTGATGAAGGTCGGGCGCAAAGCAGACGGCCCCGTCGCTCTGGATGAGACCACGACCCGCAAGCGTGCGCCCGCACGCAGCCGCGGGCACGACGGACCGGCCCGCAAGCGTCGGCCCGCCGACGGACCGCGCGCGACAACATCGACCCGTCCATCCCGTGAGCCGCGCGGCCAGCGTCAGGGTCCGGCGACCGCGCCGACTCCGCGCCCCAAGGATCGGCCAGCGCGCCCCAAGACCACCACTCAGGCAAAGGCGCGTGCGCATGCCCGAAAAGCTAAGGCGCCCAGGGTTATCCGGCCGTCGCTGCGCGAGCGGCTGATCGCGAGACTGGAGGGGGTCGATCTTCGTCCCCGGGCGCTACTGGCCAGGATCCCGTTCGTCATGCTGGTGATTGGAGCGCTCGCTCTGGGGCTGGGCATCACGCTGTGGTTGTCGACCGCATCCGCGCAGCGGTCCTACCAATTGGGCAGTGCTCGAACGGTCAACGATGCGCTGAGCCAGCAGAAGGAAGCCCTCGAGCGCGATGTGTTGGAGGCGCAATCGGCGCCCGCACTGGCCGACGCGGCCCGAGACCTCGGCATGATCCCGTCGCGCGACACCGCGCACCTCGTTCAGGATCCTGCCGGCAACTGGGTGGTCGTGGGTATGCCCAAGCCCGCCCAGGGGGCACCGCCGCCACCGCTGAACACCAAGCTTCCCGAACCTGCTCCGCCGGTCAAGCCGGCCGCGCCCAAGCCGCCCACCGCACCCAAACCGGGAGCCGCTATCGAGGTGCCGAGGCGGATCACGCCGTCGTCGCCGGGGGCTGCACTATCCGCGGGCGTTCCCGGCCCGGCCGGGCCGGAGATTCCTGTGCTGGTTGCGCCGGTGACAGTTCCGGGAGTCGCGCACGCACCCGTCGGCGGAACGATTCCGGGCCCGCCGCCACTGCCGGGACCGGTGATCACCCTGCCCGCCGGTGACACGCTGGCGGTCGCGCCTGCCGCACCGGTGGTACTTCCAGTGCCTACAGTGGCTGCTGTGCCTGTTGCGCCTGATGTTGCTGCTGGGGTTAGTCCGGTTGGACCCGCGCAGTGAGTCGAGCCGACAGATCGGGTGCACGACCGACGTCTAAAAGCAGGGTCCGGGCGGCTGCCGGCCAACCGGTGACAGCCGGCGAAGGCCGCTCCGCTAAGGCCCGTCGCAGCCGGGCGGCGACCGAAATCGATTCGGCCAGTTCGTCTTTCGTCTACCGCTACCGGGTGGGAAATGTCGTCATCTTCATCGCCCTCCTGGTGGCGGCGGCGCAGTTGTTCAACCTGCAGGTGCCCCAGGCGGCTGGCCTGCGCGCCCTGGCTGCAGGCCAGCTCAAGGTCACCGACGTCGAGAAAGCGGTGCGCGGCAGCGTCGTCGACCGCAACCTCGGCAAGCTGGCCTTCACCACCGAGGCCCGCGCCCTGACCTTCCAGCCCGCCAAGATCCGCAAGCAACTCGCCGAGGCCAAACAGAAGTCAGCGAAGGCTCCGGATCCGGATCAGCGCCTGATGGAGATCGCCAGGGATGTCTCGGGCAAGTTGAACAACACCCCCGATTACGCCGGCGTCCTGGCGAAGTTGCGCAGCAACGAAACCTTCGTCTATCTGGCTCGGGCCGTCGACCCGGGGATCGCCTCGGCCATCACGAAGAAGTTCCCCGAGGTGGGTGCCGAGCGACAGGACATCCGGCAGTACCCGGGCGGCTCACTGGCCGCCAATGTCGTGGGCGGTATCGACTGGGACGGTCACGGGCTGATGGGCCTCGAGGAATCGATGGATTCGGTGCTGGCCGGAACGGACGGGGCGGTGACCTACGATCGCGGTTCCGACGGCGTGGTGATCCCGGGTAGCTACCGCAACCGCCACGACGCCGTCGACGGTGCGACCGTGCAACTGACCCTCGACAACGACATTCAGTACTACGTCCAGCAGCAGGTGCAGATGGCCAGGGACGCCTCGGGCGCCAGGAACGTCTCCGCCGTGGTGCTCGATGCCAAGACCGGGCAGGTGCTGGCAATGGCGAATGACAACACCTTCGACCCCAGCCAGGACATCGGCCGTCAGACCGACAGGCAGATCGGCAACTTGGCGGTGACATCGCCGTTCGAGCCGGGCTCGGTGAACAAGGTCGTCACCGCGGCATCGGTGATCGAGTACGGATTGTCCAATCCTGATGAAGTGCTGTCGGTTCCCGGTTCCATCAATATGGGCGGGGTCAATATCCGCGATGCGTGGGGTCACGGCCTGACGGGGTTCACCACGACCGGTGTATTCGGGAAGTCGTCCAACGTGGGCACTCTCATGCTGGCTCAGCGGATCGGCCCGGAGCGCTACTACGAGATGCTCGGCAAGTTCGGACTCGGCCAGCGTACGAACGTGGGCCTGCCGGGGGAGAGTTCCGGAATCGTCCCATCCATCGACCAGTGGTCGGGCAGCACATTCTCCAATCTGCCTATCGGACAGGGTCTTTCGATGACCCTGCTGCAGATGACCGGGATGTACCAGGCCATCGCCAACGACGGCTTGCGAATTCCGCCGCGGATCGTGAAGTCCACCATCGCCGCCGACGGAACCCGTACCGACGAGCCGCAACCGAACGGCATCCGGGTGGTGTCTCCGGAAACCGCGCGCACGGTGCGAAATATGCTGCGGGCGGTGGTCCAGCGTGACCCGATGGGCACCCAGCAGGGCACCGGGCCGGCCGCGGCCGTCGACGGCTACCAGGTTGCCGGCAAGACCGGCACCGCACAGCAGATCAACCCGGGCTGCGGGTGCTACTACGACGACGTCTACTGGATCACCTTTGCCGGTATGGCTCCGGTGGATGATCCCCGCTACGTCATCGGCATCATGATGGACGCCCCGTCCCGCAATGCCGACGGCACGCCCGGCCACTCGGCGGCGCCGCTGTTCCACAACCTCACCGGTTGGCTGCTGCAGCGCGAGAATGTGCCGCTCTCGCCGGATCCGGGCCCACCGCTGACGCTGCAGGCGGCTTGAGACGCCCGCGAGCGTTTGCTCGGTAGGGTTCTAGCCGTCCGAGCCGACGGGAGGTGAGCGGTGATGTCCGGTGCGCTGCGGCCCAGGTCCGTCCCGGGACTTGCCCTGCCGTCGCTGGCGACGCGGTTCGACGCGGTGATCACCGATGCCCCGGACCTACCCGATCTCCGCATCACCGGGGTCACACTGCGCGCCCAGGACGCGGTTCCCGGCGACCTGTTCGCCGCACTGCCCGGCGCCTCCGCACATGGCGCCGCATACACCGGTGCGGCCCTCGATGCCGGCGCGGTCGCGGTGCTCACCGATGCGGATGGCCTGGCGGTGATTACGCGCCTGCTCGGTGATCCCGCACCGGTGCCGGTGCTGGTGCACCCCGCCCCGCGTTCGGTCCTGGGGGCACTTGCCGCCGATGTCTACGGACACCCGTCGGATCGGGTCGCCGTGCTGGGCGTTACCGGAACATCCGGCAAGACCACCACCGCGCACCTGATCGAGGCCGGGTTGCGCGCGGCGGGCCGGACGGTGGGACTGATCGGCACCGTCGGCGTCCGGATCGCCGGGGAGGATGTACCCAGTGCGCTGACCACGCCGGAGGCGCCCGCGCTGCAGGCCCTGCTCGCGGTGATGGCCGAACGCGGTGTCGACACCGCGGTGATGGAAGTCTCCAGCCATGCACTCGAACTCGGCCGGGTGGACGGAATCCGTTTCGCAGCAGGCGGTTTCACGAATCTCTCGCGTGATCATCTGGACTTCCACCCGACGATGCAGGCGTATTTCGACGCCAAGGCCCGGCTGTTCGAACCTTCCTCGGCACTGTGCGCGCAGCGAGCCGTGGTGTGTGTGGACGATGACGCCGGCCGGGCGATGGCGGTGCTTGCGCCGCACGCCGTCACGGTCAGCGCCGAGGGCGCGGCGGCTGATTGGCGTGCCGAGGACATCGTCGCCCTCGACGGGGATCCGCGCGGCGGGCTGCAGGAGTTCAGCGCGGTCGACCCGGCCGGTGTGCACCACCGGCTTCGGATCCGGCTACCCGGGCGCTACAACGTGGCCAACGCACTGCTCGCACTGGCCATGCTGGACACCATCGGGGTGTCACCCGAACAGGCCGCACCCGGCCTGCGCACCGCCTCGGTTCCTGGCCGTCTTGAGGTGATCGAACGGGGCCAGGATTTCCTGGCCGTCGTCGACTACGCCCACAAACCCGGTGCGCTGCGCGCGGTTCTGGAGACCCTGCGTCGGCCCGGGACCCGACTGGCCGTGGTGTTCGGCGCCGGTGGAAACCGTGACGCCGGCAAGCGCGGACCCATGGGTGCGGTCGCGGCCGAACTCGCCGACCTGGTCGTGGTCACCGACGACAACCCGCGAGACGAGGATCCGGTTGCGATCCGCGCCGCCATCATCACCGGCGCTCGGGGCGAATCCGGCGGTGCCGACATCATCGAGATTGGGGACCGCCGGTCGGCGATCTCCCACGCCGTCGCCTGGGCCCGGCGCGGCGACGTGGTGGTGATCGCCGGTAAGGGCCACGAGACCGGGCAGACCAGCGGTGGGCACACCCGGCCGTTCGATGACCGCGACGAACTCGGCCGCGCGCTGGACAGCCGGGTCGGCACCGCGTGATCACCCTGACCGTCGCCCGTTTAGCCGAGATCGTCGGCGGCCGACTGACCGATATCAGCGCGGGCGAGGCAGAGGCGACGCACGTGACCGGCACCGTCGAGTTCGATTCGCGGGCCGTCACACCGGGTGGGATATTCCTGGCCCTGCCCGGGGCGCGCTCGGACGGCCATGATTTCGCCGCGGCCGCGGTGCAGTCCGGCGCGGCCGTGGTGCTGGCCGCACGACCGGTGGGCGTGCCCGCCATCGTGGTGCCGCCCGCGCCCGCCCTCGACGCCCATGCCGGGGTGCTCGAACACGACGTCGACGGGTCCGGCGCAGCCGTGCTGGCCGCGCTTGCCACCCTCGCCGGTGCGGTGGCCGCCGACCTGGTGGCGGGAGGGTTGCGGATCGTCGGCATCACCGGATCCTCGGGCAAGACCTCCACCAAGGACCTGATCGCCGCCGTGCTGCGACCGCTGGGCGAGGTGGTCGCCCCGCCGGGGTCGTTCAACAACGAACTCGGCCACCCGTGGACCGTGCTGCGGGCAACTCCGCAGACCGACTTCCTGGTGCTGGAGATGTCGGCCCGACACCGCGGCAACATCGCCGCGCTGGCCCGGATCGCCCGGCCCGCCATCGCGGCGGTGCTCAACGTCGGCACCGCGCACCTCGGCGAGTTCGGCTCGCGGGAGATGATCGCGGCGACGAAAGCCGAACTGGTGCAAGCGGTTCCGGCGTCAGGTGTGGTGATCCTCAATGCCGATGATTCGGTCGTCGCCGCGATGGCCGCCCGGACCCCGGCGCGGGTGGTCACCTTCGGGCGAAGCGCGGCGGCCGATATTCGGGCCGACGACGTCGAACTCGACGAACTGGCCCGAGCGAGCTTCACCCTGCGCGCCGGCGGTCAGGCGATCCGGGTCAGCCTGGCGGTCCACGGCGAGCACCAGGTCGGCAATGCGCTGTGTGCGGCGGCGGTGGCGCTGGAATGCGGGGCGACCCTCGAGCAGGTGGCGGCGGCACTGGCCGCGGCCGCCCCGGCGTCTCGCCATCGGATGGAGGTGCACTCCCGCCCGGACGGTGTCACCGTCATCAACGACGCCTACAACGCCAACCCCGACTCGATGCGGGCCGGTTTGCAGGCGCTTGCGGTGATGGCTCGGAAATCAGCCGGGGCCGCGCGCAGTTGGGCGGTTCTCGGCGAAATGGGTGAGTTGGGGCAGGATTCGATAACCGAGCATGACCGTATCGGCCGACTCGCCGTGCGCTTAGATATCAGTCGACTCATCGTCGTCGGAACCGGAAGGCCTATGAGCGCTATGCACCAGGGGGCCGTCATGGAGGGGTCCTGGGGGTCGGAGTCGGTCCTGGTTCCCGACGCCGACGCCGCCCTGGCACTGCTGCAGGCCGAATTGGAACCCGGCGACGTGGTCCTGGTGAAGGCATCGAACGCAGCCGGACTCGGTGCACTGGCCGAGACCCTGCTGCGGGACGGCCGCGAATGAGACTGATCCTCGTCGCCGTCGGTATCTCGCTGGCGGTGGCGATACTGCTCACCCCGGTGCTGATCCGGCTGTTCACCCGGCAGGGCTTCGGGCAGGAGATCCGCGAGGACGGCCCGCCCAGCCACCAGACCAAGCGCGGCACCCCGTCGATGGGCGGGGTGGCCATCCTGGCTGGAATCTGGGCCGGGTACTTCGGCGCACATCTGGTGGGCTTGGTGATGGACGGGCAGGGCCCCTCGGTGTCCGGACTGCTGGTACTCGGACTGGCGACGGCACTGGGCGGCGTGGGATTCCTCGACGACCTGATCAAGATCCGCCGATCCCGCAACCTCGGCTTGAACAAGACCGCCAAAACCGTCGGCCAGATCTCCGCGGCACTGCTGTTCGGCGTCCTGGCACTGCAGTTCGGCAATCCCGACGGGCTCACCCCGGGCAGCCCGCAACTGTCCTACGTCCGCGAGATCGCCACCGTCGCCCTGCCGCCGGCGGTGTTCGTGCTGTTTGTCATCGTGGTGGTCAGCGCCTGGTCCAACGCGGTCAACTTCACCGATGGCCTCGACGGCCTGGCGGCCGGGTGTATGGCCATGGTCAGCGCCGCCTACGTTCTGATCACCTTCTGGCAGTACCGCAACGCCTGCGCGTCCCATCCGGGGCTGGGCTGCTACAACGTCCGGGACCCGCTCGACCTGGCGCTGATCGCCGCCGCCACCACCGGGGCGTGTATCGGATTCCTGTGGTGGAACGCCGCTCCGGCGAAGATCTTCATGGGGGACACCGGGTCGCTTGCGCTGGGCGGCATCATCGCCGGACTGTCCATCACCAGTCGCACCGAGGTGCTCGCCGTCGTCCTCGGCGCGCTGTTCGTCGCCGAGGTCACCTCGGTGGTGGTGCAGATCCTGGCCTTCCGCACCACCGGCCGCCGGGTATTCCGGATGGCGCCCTTCCACCACCACTTCGAACTCGCCGGCTGGGCCGAGACCACCGTGATCATCCGGTTCTGGCTGCTGACGGCGATCGCCTGCGGACTCGGGGCGGCGCTGTTCTACAGCGAATGGCTGACCGCCATCGGTGACTGACATGCCGACCGAGTTGTCGCCGCTGGCGCCGGGCGCGCGGGTACTGGTGGCCGGTGCGCGGGTCACCGGTCGCGCCGTCGTCCGCGCGTTGTCGTCCCGGGATGTCGAGGTGACGGTGTGCGACGACGACCCGGCCGCGGCGCGGGCCCTGGCCGGCGACGCGGGGCTCGCCCCGGCCGAGGCGATCGCGCGGGCGGGGAGTTTCGACCTGGTGATCGCCAGCCCGGGCTTCGCGCCGACGACACCGGTGCTGGCCGCTGCGGCGGACGCGGGCATTCCGATCTGGGGCGATGTCGAACTTGCCTGGCGCCTCGACGCCGCCGGACTGTACGGACCGCCGCGGCGGTGGCTGGTGGTGACCGGGACCAACGGCAAGACCACCACGACCTCGATGCTGCACGACATGCTCATCGCCGACGGGCGGTCGGCGGTGCTGTGCGGCAATATCGGCGATCCGGTTCTTGACGTGCTGGACCAGCCTTCAGATCTGTTGGCCGTGGAGGTATCGAGCTTCCAGTTGTACTGGTCACCGTCGCTGCGACCGGAGGCGGGTGTGGTGCTCAACGTCGCCGAGGACCACCTGGACTGGCACGGAAGTGTCCCGGCCTACGCGGCGGCCAAGGCGCGCGCACTCGACGGTCGGGTAGCGGTTGTAGGTCTCGACGACGCAGCGGCGTCGGCGTTGCTGCCCGGCGCCGCTGCGGCGGTGAAGACAGGCTTTAGGCTCGGCGTCCCGGCGGCCGGTGAACTCGGGGTCCGTGACGGCCTTCTCGTCGATCGCGCATTCGCCGACGATCTGGCACTGGCATCGGTCGAGGAGATACCGGTGGCCGGTCCGGTCGGCATCCTCGACGCACTCGGGGCGGCCGCACTGGCCCGCGCGGTGGACGTGCCCGCCGCGGCGATCGCCGCCGCGCTCGCCGGATTCCAGGTCGGTCGGCACCGGGCCGAACAGGTGGGTGTCATCGACGGCGTGCGCTACGTCGACGACTCCAAGGCCACCAATCCGCATGCCGCCCAGGCCTCGATTCTGGCCTTCCCCCGGGTGGTCTGGGTGGCCGGCGGCCTGCTCAAGGGCGCATCCGTCGAGGACACCGTGGCCCGGGTGGCCGACCGGCTGGCCGGCGCGGTGCTGATCGGGCGTGACCGCGCGGTGTTCGCCGAGGCGTTATCGCGACACGCGCCCGATGTCCCGGTCATCCAGGTTGTGACGCGGGAGGATGCTGTGATGCATGAGACCAACGAGTCAGGTGTTACTGATGGGACTCGCGTGATCGAAGCGTTCGGCTCTGACCTGGGACTGCGGGTGATGACCGAGGTCGTCGCCGCCGCCGCCGCCTTGGCACGCTCCGGCGACACGGTGTTGTTGGCTCCGGCCGGGGCGTCGTTCGACCAGTTCAGCGGCTACGGCGACCGCGGTGATGCGTTCGCGGCCGCCGTTCGCGCCGCGGCACGGTAGGCGTGGCCACGCTGTTGTCCCGGCTGCGCCGCCGGGGCGCCGATTCGAGCGATACCGCTGATACCGGTGAGACCGGGACACCCGACGCCGCCGACGTCGTGGCCGGCACAGATGTCGCCGGAACCGGACGGTCGTTCGCCATTCCGAGGTTCGCTCCGTTCAACCAGGTCGGTTCCTGGCTGGCCCGGCCGATGACCTCGTTCCACCTGATGGTCTCGGTCGCGGGATTGCTCACCACCCTGGGGCTGATCATGGTGCTCTCGGCCTCCGGTGTGCATTCCTATGACGAGGACGGCTCACCGTGGTCGATCTTCTTCCGCCAGTTGCTGTGGGCGGCGGTGGGCCTGTTCGCGTGCTGGTTCGCGCTGCGCCTACCGGTTCGATTCATGCGCGGCACCGCATTTGCGGCGTTCTCGGTCACGATCGTGCTGCTGGTTCTGGTGCTCATTCCCGGGATCGGTCACGTGGCCAATGGAACCCGCGGGTGGTTCGTGGTCGCCGGGCTATCGATGCAGCCCTCCGAACTCACCAAGATTGCGTTCGCGGTCTGGGGATCACACCTGCTGGCCGCGCGCCGGATGGAGCGTGCCTCGCTACGCGAGATGCTCGTGCCGTTGTTTCCGGCGGCGTTGCTCGCACTGGCGCTCATCGTCGTCCAGCCCGACCTCGGCCAGACTGTCTCGCTGGGCATCATCCTGCTTGCCCTGCTCTGGTTCGCCGGCCTGCCGCTGAAGGTGTTCGTCAGCTCATTGCTCGCGGCGATGGCGGCCGCCGCCATACTGGCGGTCTCCGAGGGATACCGGTCCGATCGGGTGCGGTCCTGGCTGGATCCCAGCGCCGACCTCCAGGGCGCCGGTTACCAGGCCCGGCAGGCGAAATTCGCGCTGGCCAATGGGGGTGTCTTCGGCGACGGTCTGGGGCAGGGCACCGCGAAGTGGAACTACCTGCCCAATGCTCACAACGACTTCATCTTCGCGATCGTCGGCGAGGAACTCGGTTTCATCGGTGCCGCCGGACTGCTGGCGCTGTTCGGGCTGTTCGCCTACACCGGCATGCGGATCGCAAAGCGATCGGTCGACCCGTTCCTGCGTCTGCTCACGGCTACCGCGACCGCATGGGTGATCGGTCAGGTGTTTATCAACGTGGGCTACGTGATCGGACTGCTACCGGTCACCGGAATTCAGCTGCCGTTGATTTCGGCAGGCGGAACATCAACGGCCACAACCCTTTTCATGGTCGGATTAATGGCCAACGCGGCGCGCCACGAGCCTGCCGCGGTCGCAGCGCTGCGGGCCGGCCGGGACGACAAGATGAACCGCCTGCTTCGGCTGCCACTGCCCGAACCGTATCTGCCCACCCGGACCGAGGCGCTGCGTGACCGGTTGCGCGCACCGGAGCGGGCCGCCGGTAAGAAATCGGCTCGGGCGAGCGCAGCGGCGAAGAAGCCGACGAAACCACCGAAGCGGCCGCCGCGTAACTCCGAGGCACCCCGTCCGGAGAAGCGCCGCGCGCGGGACACCCCGACAGTCAAGGTGAAGTCCAAGGGCGCCGGGGGGCATTATGGAGGCGCCGTCTCGGGCGCCGGGGGGCATTATGGA
>JBAXIR010000096.1:0-10629 GCA_037138275.1 Mycobacteriaceae bacterium
TTGGACACCGCAGTGAATTGGACACCGCAGTGAATTGGACACCGCAGTGAATTGGATGCCGCAGTGAATTGGATGCCCTGGTGAGCACCCGGGAACGCCTGCACTGGTTCGCCATGCACGGCGTGGTGCGCTCGGCTGCCGCCTTCTCGGCGAAGCGTGGTGATCTGCAGGCCCGGCTGATGGCCGATCCGGCGGTGCGTGCCGATCCGGTGCCGTTCTACGAGGAGTTGCGCGCGCATGGCCCGATGGTGCGGTCCCGAGTCGGCTACCTCACCGTCGATCATGCAATCGCCCACGAGTTACTGCGGTCTGATGACTTCCGGGTGATCACCTCGGGCGCCAATCTGCCGGCACCGCTGCGCTGGCTGGAACGCCGAACCCGGGCCGATCTGCTGCACCCACTGCTGGCGCCGTCGCTGCTGGCCGTCGAGCCGCCCGAACACACGCGCTATCGCAAGACGGTCTCGTCGGTGTTCACCTCCCGGGCAGTGGCCGGGTTGCGCGACGGCGTCGAGGCGACCGCGGCGGAGTTGCTCAACGGACTTGCCGACGACACCAGCCCCACGGACCACAGCGGGGTGGTCGACAGCGGGGTGGTCGACATCGTCGACAGGTATTGCTCGCAGCTTCCGGTCGCGGTGATCAGCGAGATCCTCGGGGTGCCGGAGGCCGATCGGTCGAAGATTCTTGAATTCGGTGAATTGGCGGCCCCCAGTCTTGATTTCGGCCTGGGGTGGCAGCAGTATCAGCGGGTTCAGCACGGTATTTCCGGGTTCAACGACTGGCTCGGCGCGCATTTGCAACACCTGCGCGACCATCCCGGCAACGATCTGATGAGTCAGCTAATCGAGGCTTCCGAAGGCGGAGTCCGGCTGGATCAGACCGAACTGCGGGCGGTAGCCGGTCTGGTGTTAGCAGCCGGGTTCGAGACCACCGTCAATCTGCTCGGCAACGGGATCCGACTGCTGCTGCACCACCCCGACCAGCTGGAGGTCCTGGCTGCCGATCCGTCACTGTGGCCGGGAGCGGTCGAGGAGATCCTCCGCCTCGACTCCCCCGTACAACTCACCGCGCGGGTGGCCAGGACGGACTCCCTCGTCGGCGGCACGACGGTCAGACGCGGGGAGGTGGTGGTGATCTACCTGGCGGCGGCCAACCGTGACCCCGCGGTCTTTGAGGATCCCCAGCGTTTCGACGTGCGCCGCCCCAATGCGGGCAAGCATCTCGCGTTCTCCGGGGGCCGGCACTTCTGCCTCGGTGCGGCCCTGGCCCGGATCGAGGGCGAAGTCGGCCTGCGCCAGTTCTTCACCCGTTTTCCCGACGTGCAACTCGCCGGTGCCGGGCTGCGGCGCGACACCCGGGTATTGCGGGGTTGGGTGCAACTGCCAGTTCGGCTGGGTCCGGCGGCCAGAAGCGCCGCGGCACCCGGAGGTCGTTGACACCCGTGAAACTGCGCTGTTCGATGGCCCTGTGAGCTACGACGCGATCATCCGCGGCGGCCGCTGGTTCGACGGCAGCGGTGCGCCCTCTGCCGTGCGCAATATCGGCATCCGCGCCGGCCGCATCGCGGCGGTGACCCCGCACGACCTCGACCCGACCGGGTGCCCACAGGTCATCGAGGCGGACGGCAAATGGGTACTGCCCGGGTTGGTCGACATTCACACGCACTACGACGTCGAGGTCCTCGGTGGCCCCGGACTTCCGGAGTCGGTGCGACACGGCGTGACGACGGTGCTGATCGGATCCTGCTCGCTGTCGACCATCCATATTGGCGGAGTCGACGCCGGCAATCTGTTCGGCCGGGTCGAGGCGATCCCGCGCGAGCACGTCATCAACGCCGTGGATGGCGCGAAAACCTGGGAGACCGCGCAGGAGTATGTCGCCGCCCTCGAGTCGCGGCCGCTCGGTCCGAATATCGCGGCATTCATCGGGCACTCCGATATGCGCACCGCCACCATGGGTTTGGATCGGGCAACCCGCAAGGACAGTCGGCCCACCTCCGGGGAGCAAGCCGAGATGGAGCGGATGCTCGCCGAGGCACTCGACGCCGGCTTCCTCGGGATGTCGTCCATGCAGTTGCTCTTCGACAAGATCGACGGCGAGGTCTGCCGATCCCGCACCCTGCCGTCGACCTATGCCAAACCCCGCGAACTTCGCCGGCTCAAGTCCGCGCTGCGTCGCCGCGGCCGGGTACTGCAGTCCGGACCGGATATCGAGAACCCGTTTAATCTGTTTTCGCAAGTGGCGCAATCACTTCCGGTACTTCGAAAGAAACTCAAGACCTCCCTGCTGTCGGCCGCCGACGTCAAATCCAATCCCTTCGCAATCGCCCTGCTGGGCCCGGTGGCCAGGTTCGTCAACCGATTCGGCGCCGACTTTCGCTGGCAGCACCTTCCGGTGCCGTTTGAGGTCTACGCCGACGGCATCGACCTGGTGGTCTTCGAGGAGTTTGGATCGGGTGCGGCGGCGCTGCATCTACGCGATGAGATCGAGCGCAACGCCATGTTCAACGACGAGCACTACCGCCGCCAGTTCCGCAGGGACTACGACAGCAGGTTCGGTCTGCGGGTGTGGCACCGGGATTTCTTCGACGCCGAGATCGTCGCCTGTCCCGACGAATCGGTGGTCGGCAAGTCGTTCGGACAGGTGGGTCTCGACCGGGGTGGCCTGCACCCGGTAGACGCCTTCCTCGATCTCGTCGTCGAACACGGCACCAAGGTGCGCTGGCGCACCACCATCTCCAATCACCGTCCCGAGGTGCTCAAGAAACTGGCCGGCGACTCCGGAGTCCAGATGGGCTTCTCTGACGCCGGAGCGCACCTGCGCAATATGGCGTTCTACAACTTCGGATTGCGCCTGCTGCGCCATGTGCGCGACGCGGAAGCGCAGGGTCAGCCCTTCATGACCATCGAGCAGGCCGTGCACCGGCTGACCGGGGAACTGGCCGACTGGTACCAGATCGATGCCGGTCATCTTCGCATCGGAGATCGCGCCGATCTGGTGGTGATCGATCCCGAGCACCTCGACGAGCGTCTGGATGACTACGCCGAGGAACCGGTCCTGCAGTACGCAAACCTGCCGCGGATGGTCAATCGCAACGGCGCGGCCGTCAACCTGGTCCTGATCAGCGGTCGCACTGTCGTGCGCGACGGTACGCCGACCGGACTGTTGGGTGCCGAACGGACCGGAAGTTTCCTACGCGCCGGCCGTCGCACGTCCGCGCCGACCAGCACGGCACCCATCCCCACGGAAGAGGTTCTGTCCCATGTCAGTTGAGCAGACGGTGCTCGGAATGTGGCACGCCCTGTCCGACCGTGACTGGGAGAAGCTGAAGGCCTTCATTGCCGACGACTGCATCTACGTCGACATGCCGGTGGGGCTTGCCGCCGCCGCGCGCGGCCCGGAGGACATCGTGAAGCGACTCAAGGTGGGTCTGGAGTCGCTATCCGGTTACGAGAACCACGACGGGGTGCTGGTGAGTAACGGCGTCGACGCCATGTACGAACATTCCGAGACCTGGAATTGGGCCACCGGCGAGAGCACCGTCCTGCAGTTCGTCACCGTTCACAAGGTGCGGGGTGACAAGATCACGCTGTGGAAGGACTACTGGGATTTCGGCGGCCTGCTCAATCATGCGCCGGCGGACTGGATGGAACAGCTCGCCGCCGCAGACACGTCGTGGATGTTCGACGCCACCGGGCTCATCTGACCCTCAGTCGATGCGTCGATGGTTGTTTATAGGCTCCAGGCCAATCGGAACCTATCTGCCAATGCCACGGCATCGAGATCGGCGTAGTGCTGCTGCTCATACCGCCGCACGGCGATGAGCGCGTCAATGACCGAATCACCGAGGATCGTCCGCAGCCGCGATGAATGATCCAGTGCCGCAATCAGATCGCGCTGGTCGGCGGAAAGCTGTACCGCCCCGACACCGTGACGTTCAGCATCGGTCAAGCGTTGCGGATCGACGGTGACTTCAGGCGGCAGCGTCACAGTGTTCTCGATGCCGTCGATGACCAGTCCGAGTATCGCGGCGGTGGCGAGATATGGGTTCGCGGACGGATCGACGATCTTCACCTCCGCGTTGGCACCAATCGGAGTGCCGCGCGTCGCCGGTATGAAACGCACCGCCGCTTCGCGATTCTCAGTTCCCCAGCAGGTGTAGGCGCCGGCCCAACTGCCGGGCTGCATCCGAAGTCCGGAGACGATCGATCCGCAGAGAACAAGTTGTGCGTCGGTCAGGCCGGAGACAATGCCGGCGATCGCTGCGGCGCCGTGCGCGGTGAGGCCGTGTTCGCCGTCACCGCCGGAGAGCAAAGGTGTATCGCCACGCCACAGCGAAAAGTGTTGATGGGCTCCGCAGCCGGCGCCGTCGGCGAATGGTTTCGGTGACATGCTCACCCGCATGCCGTGCTGGCGCGCCACCCTGCTGATCAGGATCCGGGTCAGAACCAATTGATCGGCAGCCGCCACCGGTGTTCTCGGCGACAGGGAGATCTCGAACTGATTCACGCCGTACTCCGGGTGGAATTGTTCCACTCCCACACCGGTAGCGGTTAGGGCCGCCATCGCGTCCCGAACGAAGCTCTCGTGTTCCAGCACTCCCGCAAGCCCGTACTGGGCCCAGAGCTCCCCCGGTAACCGGTTACCTACCGGATCGACGAGGATGAACTCCATCTCGTGGCCGACCTGGGCGCGCAGACCCAGCTGCGCCAGCCGGGATTCGATACGCGCAAGCGTTCCCCGGGTGCATGCGGCGACCGGGTTGCCGTCCTGATCGAAGAAGGCCCCCGGCGCCCAGGCGAGTCCGTCGTCGATCACCCGCAGTGCGTTCGGATCGATACGTATCCGTTGGTCACCGATGACGCTGATCTCGTCGGTAAAGGCGATGCCGGTGCGGTCAATCGCGAACCCGTGCCAGGTCGGACTCGCACCAAGACCGGGATCGACGAATCTGCCTGCGCCACTGGCCGAAACGACCTTGGCCAACGTCAGCCCAGCAGGATTGACGATGGTTCCGATGAGGGTGTCGTAGCCGGGCGTGCCCACCGGTCGGTTCAGGCCCGGCTGGGCAGCGTGAGCGTGCAGGCCTGACCCATGTCCAGGGTGCGCAGCATCCGCCCCATGCCCAGCCACATCGCGCACGACATGGTCAGGTCTGCCAATAGTTCGTCGGAGAAGTGGTCGCGGCATCGCACCCAGAATGCGTCATCGGCACGCAGGCCGATGTGATCGGTGGCGAACCGGTGGGCGAATTCGGCGGCCAGCCGTTCCTGGTCGGTGAACCCCGGCCAGGTTCGCCACTGGAGCGCATGGGCGTAGAGGTCCTCGTCGACACCGGCCGCCGGGCCGTCGGCGTCGCGGGTGTTCTGACACACCACGCACTCGTTGTCGTAGGCAATCACGATGCGGGCGATTTCGCGCACCCGCATCGGCAGGCGGTTGCGGTTGTAGACGGCACCGCTGAACGCCGCCATCGCCTTCCCGAGTTCGGGCGACAGGGCGATCCAGCCCGACACGTCATCGTCTGCGAAGTCTCCGATTCGGCTCATGAATCGATGGTAGTTGCGGACCGGGGCGACGAACCAGTTCGGGTGCCCTAGAATTCTGCGCGCCCGGTAGATCTAGTCAGGAGGCGCTGTCCATGGATTACAACTGGCTCAGTCCCAAGGCCGAGGCTCGGCCCGCCGGTGGCAAGGGCTGGGGTTCTTTCGCCCTCGAGCCCATCCCGGCCGGTGAGACCGTCGCTGCGTTCGGTGGATGGATCGTGACCGGGGCCTACCTGGCTGAACTCAGCGACGACCGGCAGAGTCGGTCGATTCAGGTGGACTCCGACCTGTATCTGCTCTCCGGCGACACCCCGGAACCTGGCGACATGCTCAATCACTCCTGTGAGCCGAACTGCGGCCTGGTCGGGCAGACGTTGCTGGTCGCGATGCGCGATATCGCGCCCGGCGAGGAAATGTGTTTCGACTACGCGATGTGTGATGCCAGCGACTACGACGAGTTCCGCTGCCTATGCGAAACACCGACCTGCCGGGAGGTCGTCACCGGGTCCGACTGGCGCGACCCGGATCTGCGGACGAAGTACGACGGCTGGTTCTCGCCGTATATAGCTCGGCGGATCGCAGCCCTGCCCGCGCAGAGGTGATCGCCGCTACCCCGTCGCGGTGCCCGACCGTCCCCTAGTGAACTCGGCGAGCGCTTCGGCGTTGGCCTGGGCTCCCATCAAGTCGGCGAAGTAGGCGTCTTCCCGGGCGCGCGCGGCGGCGATTTCGGCGCGGGTCGGTTCGACCATGGCTTCCTTCACCGCAATCAGACTCGGAATCGGTTTGGCCGCAAGCACTTCCGCGTGCCGCCGCGCGTCGGCCAGCAGTTCGTCGGGCTCGCATACCTTCCACACCAGGCCCATCCTGAGCGCCTCGGCGGCATCGACCCACTCCGAGGACATCAGCAGCCAGGCGGCGTTCTGCCGGCCAATCAAGGCGGGAACCAGATACGACGACGCCGCCTCCGGTGCCACCCCGAGACTGGTGAACGGACACTTCAGTCGCGCCGTGGCAGACATGAAAGCCAGATCGGCGAAGCCCAGGATGGTCACCCCAAGTCCAAGTCCGACACCGTTGACCACACAGATCAGCGGTTTGGGGAACCGGCCCAGCGCGTCGATCAGACCGGGGAATCCGTGTCTACCACCGGTGAAGCCCGGATCGGTGATCCGGGCCTGCATCTCGGCGAGGTCCTGCCCGGCGCTGAAGGCCCGGCCGGTGCCGGTAATCATCACCACGGCCACCTCGGGATCGTCGGCCGCTGCGGCCAGTGCCTCGGCCGTCGCATCGTAGAGAGCTTCGTTGAAGGCGTTAAGCGCGTCGGGCCGGTTGAGGGTCAGCGTGCGGACCCGGTTTTCGTCATCGATGAGCAGCGTCACGCGAGCCAGCCTAGGTGGTCAATCCCGGAACGGGCGCGCGAACACATACCGTCCGGTGGCCACGGTGTCGATATTGACGTTGGCGCCGAATGCTGAGGTGCTGGCCACCATTTTGCCGAGTCGGTCGGCTAAATCCGCGTCATCGGCGGCACCGAAGAACGCGTGCAGGCTCGTCACCGATTCGATGGGGAACAACTCCTCGACGATGGCCGATATCGGTGGCGCGTCCGGGGTCAGTGCGCGCACGACGTAATTCTGGACGTAGCCGAAGGTCGACTGGGTGTCTATGGCGACCGGTGTGTGGTCGCGGTGCCAGCGGGTGAGCCACGTCGCCTCGTCCATATCCGCCGGCCGGCGCAGCAGGGCGATATTCGCCATGCCCGCCGCGCGTGCGCCCGGCGGCGACGTCGGCGGCGGCATCGGCGCGGACTCGGTGACCAGATACGCGGCCACCAGATCGGCCTCGCGAGCCAGGATCTCCAACGCGCCATGAATCTGCGGGCCGTAGCTCTGCTGGGTCCACAGACTCACCAGCGCCTGCACCGGCGGATCCAGAGTCGTCAGCGTCATCAGCGACGCGCGCACGGGGGCGTCGCGCACATTGATGATCAGCCCGGGCGGATCAAGGTTGCGCAGTGCGGTGGCGACCGGGCCGCACAACCGGTCCACCCACTCATCGTCGGCGATTGCGCGCCGCAGCGTCACAATGACTTTTTCCATCGCATCTACCTCCTAGCTTTCCCGCAGCCAGCGCGGCGTGATGAACACTCCCTCGGCCTCCACCGTGACACCCTCGGCGTCGGCGATATGACCCGTGCAGTAGGTCTTGATGCCGTCGGTCCGAACCTGCACCGCCTCGGTGCGCAGCGGCCCGAGTTTGGTCGGGCGGACGTAGCGCATGGTGATGGTTCCGGTGAATCGCGGTTGGCGGTCGACGCTGGCCGCCTCGCCGAGCACATGGTCGAGGATCATCGCTGCCACCCCGCCGTGGACGTGGCCGGGCGGACCCTCGTAGGCCGCCCCGAGATGGAAGTCCGCCGAAACCCGGCCGTCGGCGTCGCGCTGCGTCATCAACGGCGGTGCAAACGCATTGCGAATGCCGATCACGGCGTTGCCCCAGCCCATGCTCTCCCCGGAGGTGGTCACCCGGACGCCGAACGCACCGTCAAGTTGGCGGGCTTGCAGCCGTGCCACCGCGGCGTCGATATCCCGCTTCACCTCGGCGACGGTCTGCGCGTCGGCCTCGGTTCGGATGGTGGCGTCGACGAGCAACCGCACCGATTCGGCAAGCGGCTCATAGATTCCGCGCAACCGTTCGACGTCGGCGTTCGACAGGTCCTCGATGGTGAACTCCAGCACCCTGGCACTAGAACACGCCGCCGGTCGCGGTGTCTAATGCGGTCGACTGCGTAGAGTCAGCAACCATGCCCGACAGTGGGATCCGCACCGGGCCGGACTGGGTGCGTCACGCGATCTGGTGGCACGTCTATCCCCTCGGTTTCGTCGGCGCCTTCCCCTCCGCTACCCCACCCGGCACCGGCGAACACCGGCTATCCCGGATCATCGACTGGCTCGATCACGCCGTCGAACTCGGCGCCTCCGGGATCGCGCTCGGCCCGGTATTCGCCTCCCGCACCCACGGCTACGACACCACCGACCACTATCGGATCGACCCTCGACTGGGCGACGACGCCGATTTCGACCGATTGATCCACGAAGCCCACAGTCGCGGCCTGCGCGTGCTCCTCGACGGGGTGTTCAACCACGTCGGTACCGATTTCGCGCGCTACCGGCAGGCGATCGAGCATCAGGACCCCGAAGCGCAAGCATGGTTTCGAGGCCGGCCCGGACACTTCGACACCTTCGAAGGCCACGGCGATCTGATCACGGTGAACCACGGCAACGCGGACGTCATCGACTACGTCGTCGAGGTGATGACGCACTGGCTGGGCCGCGGTGCGGACGGCTGGCGACTGGACGCCGCCTATGCGGTGCCGGAGGCGTTCTGGGCGCAGGTGCTACCGCGGGTGCGCCAGTCTCATCCGCAGGCCTGGTTCGTCGCGGAGGTGATTCACGGTGACTACGGCGCATTCGTCGAGGGCACCGGCGTCGACTCGGTAACCCAGTACGAACTGTGGAAGGCAATCTGGAGCAGCCTCAATGACAGCAACTTCCACGAACTGGACTGGGCGATGCAGCGCCACAACGAATTCCAGGACACCTTCGCGCCGCTGACTTTTGTCGGCAACCACGACGTCACCCGCATCGCAAGCCAGTTGCAGCACCCTGGAAACCTCGCTCACGCACTGGTGCTGCTGTTCACCGTCGGCGGCGTTCCGTCGGTCTACGCCGGTGACGAGTTCGCCTTCCTGGGTGTCAAGGAGGGTCGCGCCGGCGGCGACGACGCCGTGCGACCGGAGTTCGGCTCCCCTCTCGGGTCCGTGGATAGCGCCGCGCAAGAAATTCTGAATCTGCACCGCTACCTGATCGGATTGCGCCGTCGGCACCCGTGGCTGCACGAGGCAAGAACCACGGCGCTTCGACTCCAGAACCGGTTTCTGGCCTACGAAACCCGCCATGGTGACGACGCGCTGATCGTCGCGCTCAATATCGACGACGCGCCGTGTGCGCTTCCCGTCGAAAAACTGACCGGCCGAAAAGCGCAGCTGCTGGCCGGCTCCGGCGCACCACCGGAGAAGGTGGTGAGCGCAACGGAGGTGCCCGCCCACGGTTGGCAAGTGCTCCGACCGTCCTAATGGGACTACCCTCAGGAGCCATGTCAGCACCAAACCCGCAGCCCCGGCCCCGGCGGCGCCTGCTCTCCCGGGTCGGCATCCAGTCCAAGCTGCTGCTGATGATCCTGACGATGAGCGTTTTGGCCGCACTGGCGGCTGGCGGAATCGGATTCCAGTCCGGTCGCTCGTCGCTGCGCGCCGCGGTGTTCGACCGGCTCACCGGCATCCGGGAGTTGCAGACCCAGACGATAGAGGGCCGTTTCACCGACATGCGCAACTCGGTGCTCAACACCGCCGCCAACGAAACCACCCTCGCGGCGATCGGCGCGTTCACCGCGGGATTCGACCGACTCGCCGACGCCAGCGTCACCCCGGAACAGGCCGGAGCCCTCGACGCCTACTACGCCGCCCGGTTCGCCGGCGCCAGCGACGGCGGCGGCACTGTCGACGTCAAAGCGCTGATGCCCGCCTCGAACGCCCAGAAGTATCTACAGGCGGAATACACGGTTGCCGCCACCGATCCCATCGCCGGGCGTGGCCGCGACGATGCCGGCGACGGCAGTGCCTGGTCGACGGCGAACGCCCGCTACAACGCCTACTTCCGGCGTCTCATCGAACGGACCGGCTACGCCGATCTACTCCTCCTCGATAAAAACGGCGATGTGGTGTACTCCGCGAACAAGGGAGTGGATCTCGGGACCAACATCATCACCGGCCCCTACCGCGGCGAGAGCACCCTGGCCGACGCCTATCGCCGGGCGATGTCGACCAACGACGTCGACTCCGTCGAGACCACCGACTTCGCCCGATACCTTCCGGTCGATGAGCCCACGGCCTGGATCGTCACTCCGATCGGACAGGTGGGCAGGCCTGTCGGAGTGCTGGCAATGCAGTTTCCGTTGTCGATGCTCAACCGGGTCATGACATTCGACAGGAACTGGACCGAGGTCGGGATGGGACAGACCG
>JBAXIR010000097.1:0-10549 GCA_037138275.1 Mycobacteriaceae bacterium
CCACCATCCACGCCCGACTCGACGGCACGTCGTTCGCGACAATGCCGGTCCCCGTCGACGCCGCGTGGCATCGCTGGCGAATGACGTGGAACACCTCCGGGATGTACTTCTGGCTGGACTACCAACCCGGTATGGAGCCCTACTTTGAGGTTCCGGCGTTTTCTCTCGACGACTGGGCGTTCAACGATCCCGGCTTCATGATGAAGCCGGTCTTCAACGTCGCCGTCGGTGGCACCGGCGGTAAGGATGCGGCACCGGGCAAATACCCCTGCCAGATGCTCGTCGACTGGGTGCACATCTTTCCGGGTTAAACAGCCCCGCAACCGTCCACCACGGACTGGGGATCGCCCTTCGCCGATAGGTATTCCACGAAACCAAGTGGGCTCTGACGTCGCGAGATGTACCGTGACGTCCGTCGCATACCCTGGAAGTGCGGGAAGGGGGTGAAGGCATCGATGACGACGTCGGCCATCACCTCGGAAGCCGCTGATGAGAACAACCGCAGGAGCGACGGTAGCAAGGAGATCGACAAGTGGGTCTCGGGTTACGTCCAACGACACCCCATGGCCGCCGTCACCACAGTCGGCGATCAGACGATCCTGGGACTGCGCACCATCCAGTCGCTGTTCGTTGACCTGTTCACTGGACGGTTCCAGTGGAAGGAGTTCATCCGCCAGGCCGCGTTCATGGCCGGCACGTCAGTCGTTCCCACCATCTTCGTGGCGTTGCCCATCGGGGTGACGCTGTCGGTCCAATTCGCTCTCCTGGCAGGCCAGGTGGGCGCCACTTCGCTTGCCGGTGCTGCCAGTGGCCTCGCCGTCATCCGCCAAGCGGCCTCGTTGGTGGCGGCCATTCTGATGGCCTCGGCGGTCGGCTCGGCCATTACCGCCGACCTGGGATCCCGCAAGATCCGTGAAGAGATCGACGCACTGGAGGTGTTGGGCATCTCCATCATCCAGCGACTGGTGGTGCCCAGATTCGTCGCCGCGATACTCGTCGCCGTCGCCTTGACGGGACTGGTCTGCTTCACGGGCTTTTTAGCCAGCTACCTGTTCAACGTCTACTTCCAGCATGGCGCGCCGGGTAGTTTCATCGCGACGTTCGCCGCGTTCACCTCCACCGCGGACATGAATCTCGCACTGCTCAAAGCCGTCGTCTACGGCGCGATCGTCGCGATCGTGGCGTGCGAGAAGGGTCTCACCACCAGCGGAGGGTCGATGGGGGTGGCCAACTCGGTCAACGCGTCGGTCGTCGAGTCGATCCTGCTGCTGATGGTCGTCAACGTTGCCATCAGTCAGATGTACCTCATTTTCTTCCCCCAGACAGGGCTGTGATCCGTGGTCCTCGACAAGCCCATCCCGCCGGCCCTCGCGCGGTTTGACCGCGCGGTGCGGCGGGCCGCCGAGCCGATTATTCAACTGGGCCACATGCTGTACTTCGCCGGCCGGGCCATCGCCGGCATCCCGGTCGTGCTGCGCAGCTACCGCAGTGAATTCACCCGGCTGCTTGCCGATGTCGCCTGGGGCAACGGTTCGCTGGTCGTCGGTGGCGGTACCGCCGGTGTCGCACTGGTACTGGGCGTCGTGGTCGGCGTTATGGTCGGCATCGAGGGCTACAACTTCCTGCAGTTGCTCGGCCTCGGTCCAGCGGTAGGCATCATCTCCTCGCTGGTGAACACCAGGGAACTCGCCCCGATCGCCGCGGCGCTGGCCTTCGCCACCCAGAGTGGGTGCCGGTTCACCGCGCAATTGGGCGCGATGCGCATCTCCGAGGAGATCGACGCGCTGGACTCGATGGCGATCCCGCCGATCCCGTTCATGGTGACGACCCGGCTGATGGCCTCGATCACCGCGATCATTCCGCTCTACGTCGTCTGTCTCGGCGTCAGTTATCTGAGCACCCAGGCCGTCGTCTCGCTCATCAGCGGCGGCTCAACGGGCGCATATTCGCACTACTTCAATCTGATGTTGTCGGGCACCGATATCTTCTACTCGGTGGTCAAGTGCGTGGTCTTCGTCGCAATCGCTTCACTGCTGCAGTGCTACTACGGCTTCTATGCAAGCGGCGGGCCCGAGGGTGTGGGGATTGCGGCCGGTCATGCGATGCGGGCGGCCATCACCGTGGTGGTCATCGTCAACATGTTGCTGACGATGGCGATGTTCAGCCTCGACTCCGGCGCCAGGTTCGGCGGCTGATGGCGAAAGTCCTCGACCTCAGCGGGCGCGGGCCGTCCAACCGCTCGATGCTGCTCGGCGGTGTGGCCGTGATCGCCGCGTCTGCTCTCATCACGAGCCTGCTGTTGGCCAAGTCCACCGGAAGGCTGGAGTCCTACACCCGCATCGTCGCCGATTTGACCAACGTCGGTGACGGGCTCCCCAGCCGGTCCGATGTGCGCTACCACGGGTTGCTCGTCGGTTCGGTCAACAACATCGTGCCGGCCAGGAATGACGAGCCGAATATGGTTCACATCGACCTTGCTGCCGACTACGCGCCGGCGATCCCGAGGACGGTGACCGCGCGAGTGGTGCCCAGCAATGTTTTCGCCATCTCGGGCGTCGAGCTCATCGACAATGGAGCGGCACCCGCGATCCAGACCGGCGACCACATCGCCGAGGACACCAAGCTGCCGACGGTGTTGTTCCAGACCACGATCAGCAAGTTGCGCGACATCCTGTTCGCAACCGGTCGCGGCCGGGAGGACAACACGCTCGGCATCCTGGCCGCACTGGGCGCGGCCACCCACGACCGTCGGCCCCAATTGCTCACGGCCGGAGCGCAACTCGAACGCATCGTCAACGAGCTGAATTCAGTCGTCGCCACTGACACCACCAGCCCGTCGATGTTGAGCGCATTAGTCGCCGCCGCCGAGGGGCTGCAGCAGACCGCTCCGGATCTCCTCGATGCACTGCACCGGGCCGTCGGTCCGATGCGAGTTCTCGTCGAGCAGCGCGCGCAGCTCGACACCATGCTGACCGCGGGAACCCGCACGCTGAACACGGCGCACACGGCCCTGGCCAATCATGTCGATCAGCTAATCACCATCAGCAAGCACCTGACCCCGGTCACGGGTGTGCTGGCACAGACGTCGAACAACTGGCTTCCCGGTTTCCAGAAGGCAAAAGTCTTCTCGGAAAAGTTCCCTAACGGCTGGGACCCGGAGCAGGACACTTTCAGACTGCGGATAAACCTGTCGCTGACCCCGACCTACTCCTACACCCGCGCCGACTGCCCGTCCTACGGCGCGCTAAAGGGCCCGAGCTGCTTCACCGCACCCCTGATCGTCGTTCGGCCGGACCTGCCCGACGTGTTGCTTCCGCAGAACTACCAGCCGCCGCCGGACCTCATGCCGCCACCGGGCACCGTCGTGGGCCCGAGCGGCAACCTGATCGCCGTCGGGCCCCCGCTGATCAATCCGCAGGGGCCCAACCTGGTGGACCCGAATCCCCCGCTGTCCGACGGCGTCGGCACGGGGGTGCTCGGCGGTATCGGTCCGCCGATGGCGCCCGCGCCGCCGGTCCCGGGCACGGCCAACCCGGCATTCACGACGCCACCCGCCCCGCCCAACCCGACGCCGGCACCGCTCGCGCCGGTCGCTCCGTGGCCTCCGGGCTACCTGCCGGGTGAAGCGGCGCCGGCGTCCTACGGTGGCAACGTCGGTCCCGTCGGCAGCGCCCAGGAAGTCGACCAGTTGTCCTACATCACCGGCCGGCCGGCCACCGCTGCCACCCAGTTGCTGCTCGCGCCGGTGGTGCGGGGGATGATGGTGGCCGAAGTCAGCGGAGGTCAGCGATCATGAAGCTGGGCAAGATCGCTACTGGACTGGCCGCGTTCCTGGTGGTCACCTCCGTGATGTCCTACCTGGTGTACTCCACGCTGGAGCGTGAGGTGAGCGGCGCCACCACCGCGTATTCGGCGGAGTTCACCGACGTGTTCGGTCTGCGCGACGGCGACGACGTTCGGATGGCCGGGGTGCGCGTCGGCCGAGTGATGAACATCGATCTGCTGCCGGACAGCCGCGCAAAAGTGAACTTCGAGCTGCAGAACGACCAGAAGCTTCTGGGCAACACCGAAGCATCGATCCTGTACCAGAACATCGTCGGCCAGCGGTACGTCGACCTCCACCTCGGTGAGACGGGTGATCCGACGCCGCTGCCGGCGGGCAGCGTGATCCCGGTGGACCGCACCGTCCCGTCATTCGACGTCGGCGTCGTGCTCAACGGCTACGAACCGCTGTTCGCCACCATCGACCCCAAGGCGGCCGATCAGATCTCCAGCGCCGCCATTAATGCGCTGCAGGGCGACTCCGCGTCGTGGGCGACGCTGGTCGACCAGACCGGCAAGCTCACCGATACCTTTGCCGGTCGCGACCAGCTTCTCGGAGATATGATCACCGGCCTCGACCGGGTGTTCGGCACCCTGGCCAGTCAGAACGACAACCTGGACAAAACCCTCGCCAACACCCGGCAGATGGTGAGCACCTTCAATGCCCGACGCCCGGAACTCCTCGACTCGATGGGTTCGCTGTCGCGGGTGGTGCGCCAGTTGTCCGCGGTCACCAGCGAGGTGAATCCCTCGCTGCAGGCGCTGATTACCCGGGAACCGGGGTTCGCGGCCCATCTGGTCACGATCGAACCGCAACTGGCGTTCGCCGGCGCCAACCTGCCGAACATGCTCAAGGGCATCGCCAACGTCACCGGTGAGGGCGCCTATATCAACGCCTACTCGTGCGACTTCAATATTTTTGGCTTCTACCCCGGCCTCAATGACGCGACGCCGATCATCGTCGACGCGGCCACCCCGGGGAACAGGGCGAAGCACACTCCGAAATGCAGGAACGTGGGCAATGGCTGACGCAGCTGATTCGGTGATCGAGCGAAAGTACCGTGGGCTGCCCCGGAAGAGGACGCTTGAGGACCTGAACCGCACCGTGGTGGGGCTGGTCGCCCTGGGCGTGCTGATCGTTGTGCTGGCGACCCTGGTGATCATCACCAAAGTGGGTCCGGGATACCGCCACTACTCCGCGGAGTTCATCCAGGCCGCCGCACTATTGCCGGATAACCCCGTCACGGTCGCCGGCATCCCGGTCGGAACGGTCACCGGGATGAAGCTGGCCGGCGATCACGTGGTCGTCGACATGAGAATTCAGGACGACGTCGACCTCGGCAAGGACTCCCGGGCCGCCATCATGGTCACCACTATTCTGGGGTCGCGCTACCTCTCGCTGCACCCCGGCGGCGGAGGCCCACTCGAGAACAACACCATCGACCTCAACCACACCGAGGTTCCCTACGACCTGCAACAGGCCCTGCAGGATGTGGCCGTCAACTACGGCGCGGTCGACACCGACAAACTGGCGAGCGCGGTCGAGGCGCTGGGGAAGCAGATCGAGACGTTGCCCCCGATGATCCCCAAGGCGATGGACAACCTGCGCACGCTCTCCACGGTGATGGCCGACCGTCGCGCGCAACTCGGCAGCATGCTCAAGACCATGGACCTGGTGACGACGACGTTTCGCCGCCAGCAGTCCAGCATCGGCAGCATGGTCAACCAGGGCCAGCAACTGTTCGGCGAATTCGTCGCGCGCCGTGAGGCATTCCACGTGATGTTGCAGTCGCTGACTCAGCTGGTCGCCGTTCTCGATGACACCGTCGTCACCAACCGGCCCCAGATGGATGCGCTGCTGGCCAGCACGAGCAAACTCACCGGCCTGCTGGCCCAACACGACGATATGTTGCACGCAATACTGCAGAGCGCCCCCATCGCGTTGCGCGGCGTCGCCAATGCCACCGGCACCGGTAACTCGATCGACGGCAACATCGTCAACGGCTTCGCTATCGACTCCTGGATGTGCGCGATCAGCGGTCGCGCGAAGCAGTTCGGGATGATCCAGTACTTCAAGGACTGCCAGTGAAGCGCGGCAGCGGGCTTGCGATCCTGGCCGGGCTGGCCGCCGTGACGGTGCTCGTCGCATCGCTGTACGGCT
Organism: Mycobacteriaceae bacterium; assembly: GCA_037138275.1. Classification (GTDB taxonomy): domain Bacteria; phylum Actinomycetota; class Actinomycetes; order Mycobacteriales; family Mycobacteriaceae; genus Mycobacterium. The sequence goes on from JBAXIR010000097.1 coordinate 5,984, forward strand.
GGTCCGTTATCAAGGAACGCCGCAACACGATCACGCTGACCGCGCAGTTCGAGAGCTCCGCCGGCCTCTACCCGTCCAACAATGTTCAGGTTCTCGGGATGAAAGTCGGCAGCGTCACCAAAGTCACCCCGAAAACCGGCTACGTCGAGGTTGAGTTCACCGTCGACAAAGATGTCACGATCCCCGCCGATGCCCAGGCCGTCACCTTGCAGACGTCGATCCTCGCTGAACGCTCCGTCGAGTTGACGCCGCCCTACCGGAGTGGACTCGCGATGCAGGACCACGCCACCATCGGATTAACCCGGACCAGGACACCGGTCGAATTCACCAAGACCCTGGACATGATTGACCGGCTCGCCGCCTCTCTCGGCGGCGACGGCAAGGGTAACGGCGCGGTCCGTACCCTCGTCGATTCGGCCGCCCTGATGGCGTCCGGCAACGGCGATAGCATCAAGTCCGCGCTCGGCGAACTGTCCAAGGCTCTCAAGCTCGGCGCCGATGGCGGCGCCCAGAGCAAGGAACAGCTCACCACGGTGATCGACAATCTGAGCACGCTCATGAACGCTGCAGCCGCCAACGATTCGATGCTGCGCGACTTCGGGTCCACCGTCCGGGTTCTCAGCCAGGTGCTTGCCGACGAGGATCTGGGTGGCGGCACCACCGGAAAGCAGTTCAATGTGGTGCTGACCCAGCTCGGCAATCTCCTGGAGCAGAATCGCGGCGAAATCAACGCAATGCTCGCCAACAGCGGTACAACGCTGGATACCACCGTCGAACTCAAGCGTGAGGTCGCCGAGCTGCTCGATATCGCGCCTCTGACGCTGGACAACTTCTACAACATCTTCGACCGGGAGAACGGCTCTGCGCGGGCGCACCTCCTGACCGACAAGGTTTTGTTCGACTCCCAGACGGTCCAAGAAGTGTGCAATCTGATGCATTTGCGGCAATTAGGTTGCAGCACAGGAACTTTGCAGGACTTCGGCCCGGATTTCGGTGTGTCCTACATTCTCGACGGTCTTACGCAGATGGGACAGAAGAGTTTCGCGGCGGAGGATCACGAATGATGGCCGCGAGTAGGAGGATCGCCGCACTGACAGTGGCGGTATCGCTGACCATGACCGGTTGCTCCAGCAGCGGACTCGCCAGCCTCCCGCTGCCCCATCCCGGTCCGGGTAAGGACGGCTTCAGCGTGACCGTGGTGTTCGAGAACGCCCTCAATGTGCCGGCCTTCGCGACGGTTCGGCTCGCGGGCGCGGACGTTGGTCAGATGGAGTCCATCGAGGCCCGCGACTACACCGCGGTGGCCACGCTGCGGATCGCCGACGGTGTCCGGTTGCCCCGGGGCACCACTGCCGAACTCCGTTCGGCAACCCCACTCGGGGATGTCTTCATCGCCGTGAGGCCACCCGCGAATGCGTCGTCGGCGGTGCCCTTGCTCACCGACGGCGACACCATCGGGATCAGCGACACCCAAGCAGCCGCGACCGTCGAGAACCTACTGACCGGGGCGGCTGTTCTGGTCAACGGCGGAGCGGTGCAGAACCTGACCGACATCATCAATGGCGCGGGCAAGGCGGCCGGCGAGGACGGCGGTCGCAATTTCGCTCAGCTGATCGACCACACGAATCGGCTCCTCGGCACTATGAACGCGCGCACCGGCCAGTTGTCGGACTCGCTGACCGCGCTCTCCGGGCTCTCCCGGCAGATCGACGCCAAGAGCGACGTCATTTCCGAGCTGATGAGCGCGGCGGCGCCGGCGACCGACACACTCGCCCAGCACACCAACCAGATCGCGGACCTGGTGGTCCAGGCGGGCAGCACCACCGAGATGTTGAGCAGGTTTCCGTCACTGGCCGGCACCGACACCAGCGGCCGCAGCGTGATCGCCGATCTCAACACCATGTCCAGCGCGTTCAACGACGTCGCCGTGGACCCTGACACCAGCATGAAGGCGCTCAACCGGCTGATGCCGCCGTTCGTCAAGGCCTTCGCGGGCAATTCGTTCGCGGCGAAGGGCAGCATCGACCGACTGGTCCTCGGTTCGATGCCCGACATCGGCTTCCCGGGAGATCCGGGCTTCCACGGGCCGAAATGGTCCAACTGGAATCAGTTCGTCGGTTCCTTCCAGTACACCCTGCTGCGCCTGCAGGAGCGGATCGTCGGGCAGGGTCCGAACATCCCGCAGGTGCCGGTGATCCCCAGCCCGACCGACCCCGGCCAATGGGCTATCTCCGGGCCCCCACCCGGCCCGACTGCTCCACCCGGCCCGACTGCTCCAACCGACCCGACTGGTCCGGGCTCGTGATCGGGGTGATGGCCGACGGTCTCGTCGGCGCGGTCCGCTACCTACACCGGCGCAAGGCCCTGCTGTCCGCGGGCGCCCTGGCGGTCACCCTGATGGTCGGGTTGTCGTATCTGATGCTCGGTGCGTTGCGGTGGAATCCGCTTGCATCGGTCTACCGGGTCACGGTTGAGCTGCCGGCCTCCGGGGGCCTGCTGCCTAACCAGGACGTCACGCTGCGCGGGGTGCCGATCGGCAAGGTTGAGAAGCTGCTGATCACCCCCGCTGGGGTGAACGCCGAGATTCGTGTTGATTCGGCGGTGCAGCTGTCGGAGTCGAGCAAGGCGCGGGTGAGTGGGTTGTCCGCCGCGGGGGAGCAGTACATCGACTTCGACGGGGGTGACGGCCGGGCGCCGTTTCTGACCGGGGGCGGCGACATGAAGCTGGGGCGCACCGTGGTCCCGGTCACGCTGGCCGAATTGCTCGCACACTCCGACGGAATGCTCAAGCAGATCGACACGGACAAGCTGAACCTGATCAAGAAGGAACTCAGCCTCTCCAAGGATGGGCCGCAGAAACTCAGTGACATCGTCGAGGGCGGCACCTTCATGTTGTCCGCACTCGACGGTGTGCTGCCCCAGACCACCAGCCTGCTCAAGACCAGCCGGGCCACCCTGCAGATGGTGGCTGACAAGAACGAGGGTATGACGGTCGCCGCCGCGAACCTCGCCGAGTTGTTCGGCGGCGTGAACCGGATGACCGGCGGCTTCCGCGCGCTGACGGAGCAGACACCTCAGGCCCTAGCCGCTACCGACACCCTGATCGCGGACAACTCCGACACCATGGTGGGGTTGCTGGGCGATCTGACGACTGTCAGCGAGTTGTTGTACCTGCGGGTGCCGGCACTCAACGCGCTGTTCCCCAGCTATCGCGGTTCGCTGCTGGACTCCTTCAGCAGCGTCTTTCATGACAACGGGATCTGGCTCACCGGGGATGTCTACCCGCGGTACAGCTGCGACTACGGCACGCCGCGGCGCCCGCCGTCGACGGCGTTCTATCCCGAGCCCTACAAGTACACCTACTGCCGGGACACCGATCCTGCCGTTCTGATCCGCGGTGCCAAGAACGCGCCGCGGCCGGCCGGCGACGATACCGCGGGGCCACCGCCGGGCGCTGATCTTGGTGCGCAGACCGATCCCGAGCCGCAAGGCAGGTTCTCCATCCCGACTCCCTACGGCGGCCCGGTCCTGCCGGTTGAACCGCCCAGTTGAGTCCTCATGAGCAGTGATAGACGAAGATGCCAATCATGACCGATGACGCAGCCATCACCGAAGATGCGGCGGACGAGAGTGCGACCGAGATCGACGCCGATGCGGTCGAGAGCGAAGAGGCGAGCGCCGTCGAGGTCGCCGAGCCGAAGCGCAAGCTCCCGAGCGCCCGGATCGTTGGTGCCGTCGCCGTCTTCGTCGGGCTGCTGGCCGGAGCCGGCGTTCTCGGCTGGCAGGTGTGGCAGGCCCGTCAGATTGACCATGCCGGTCAGGAGGCCGAGCGCACGGCGGTGAGCTACGCGCAGGTGCTCACCAGCATCGACTCCAACAACGTGGATGAGAACTTCCAGCAGGTTCTCGACGGAGCCACCGGTGAGTTCAAGGATATGTACTCGAAGTCCAGCGTCGAGCTTCGGCAGCTGCTGATCGAGAATAAAGCGACGGCGCACGGGGTGGTCATTGACTCGGCGGTGCAGTCGGTATCCAAGGACAGGGCGGTGATTCTGCTGTTCGTCGACCAGGCGGTAGCCAACACCAAGCTGCCCGACCCGCGGATCGACCGCAGCCGGATGAAGATGACCCTGGAGAAAGTTGACGGCCGTTGGCGCGCAAGCAAAGTCGAACTTCCATAATGTGGCGGCGCGAATGAGGGCTGCCTCGTGGATGGGCGGCTTGGCCGGCGCGATGATCACCGCGGTGGCCTGCGTGGCTACCGCGCCGGGTGCGTCGGCGTCCGCAGCCGGGTTTTGTGACCAGATCGGTGGCCAGTGGAACGGGCAGTACTGCCATGCCGTGGTGCAGTCTAAGCGCCTGGGGGTCCGGGAGATCAACATCGCGATTCCCGGTGAGCTCGACAACCCCGTTATGGGCAAGGTGATCGGCGACTACCTCAGCACGCTGATGAACAACTGGCGCACGGCCGCGGCGAGGATGGTCGCAGACAGTTGGGGCGACGCAAACTTCGAAACGTTCCAGCACGGGAACCTGCGCACGGTGGTGTTCCACGAGAACTATCAC
>JBAXIR010000098.1:0-10431 GCA_037138275.1 Mycobacteriaceae bacterium
CGGGATAGTCGTCATATTGGGGTGTTCCCAGGTGTGATTGCCGATCTCCATACCGGCCGCGGCGACCCGCTTGGCAGCGGTGGGATTGGCAGCCACCTTGTTTCCGATCATGAAGAAGGTGGCCTTGGCGCCAGCGTCGTTCAACACCGTCAGCAATCGGTCGGTGAACGGCGTCGGGCCGTCATCGAAGGTCAGCGCTACACATTTGTCCACCGCGCAGTCGACGGGCTCCACTCCGGCAGTGTTGGCCGCCCGGCCGCAGCCGGCCACCACAAGTGCAACGAGAATCAACGCGAGCGGTCTGCGCAGCATCACCTGAGTTTACCCGCGGAGTCACGGTAAAGCGTCGGGCGTGATCTCTTCGAGCATCTCGGTAACCAGTGCCGCGATCGGTGAGCGTTCGCTGCGCATCAACGTGATGTGCCCGAATAACGGGTGGCCCTTGAGTTTTTCGATGACAGCGGCAACGCCGTCGTGGCGGCCGACGCGCAGATTGTCGCGCTGAGCCACATCGTGGGTCAGTACGACTCGTGAACCCGAACCTAATCGGGACAGCACCGTCAACAAGACGTTGCGCTCCAACGACTGCGCCTCGTCGACGATGACGAACGAGTCATGCAGGGAGCGGCCCCTGATGTGGGTCAGCGGCAGCACCTCGAGCATGCCTCGGGAGAGCACCTCTTCGAGAACCGCCGGGCTGGCCAGGCCCTCCAGGGTGTCGAACACCGCCTGCGCCCAGGGGCCCATCTTGTCGCTCTCGCTGCCGGGGAGATATCCCAACTCCTGACCGCCCACGGCGTACAACGGGCGGAACACCACAACCTTGCGTTGAGTGCGCCGTTCGAGAACCGCTTCCAGACCCGCGCACAGCGCCAGGGCTGACTTTCCGGTGCCTGCCTTTCCACCGAGGGAGACGATGCCGACCGACTCGTCGAGCAGCAGGTCCAGGGCGACCCGTTGTTCGGCGGAGCGCCCACGCAATCCGAACACCTCGCGATCACCGCGCACCAATTGGACGCGCTTGTCCGCGTTGACCCGGCCCAGGGCGTGCGACGTACCACCGAGCAACCGAACTCCGGTGTGGCAGGGCAGGTTTCGCGCATCAGCCAGGTCGATCTCACCCTCGGCGAAGAGCAGGTCGATCTCCTCGCAGGCCACCTCGAGCTCGGACATGCCGGTCCAGCCGGAGGTGATCACGTCCTGTGCGTGATACTCGTCGGCTGCCAGTCCGACGGCACCGGCTTTGACCCGAAGCGGAATGTCCTTGCTGACCAACGTGACTCGCTTGCCCTCGGCTGCGAGATTGGCCGCGCAGGTCAGAATTCGCGCGTCGTTGGTATCGGTGCGAAAGCCGGCCGGCAGTACCGTCGGGTCGCTGTGATTGAGCTCGACATGCAGGGTGCCACCCTGGGTGCCGATCGGGATGGCTTGATCGAGACGGCCATGCTTGAGCCGCAGATCGTCGAAGAGCCGCAGTGCCTGGCGGGCGAACCAGCCGAGCTCGTGATGATGGCGCTTTGCCTCGAGTTCGCTGATCACCACCAGCGGTACGACCACCTCATGTTCAGCGAACCGCGTACACGCCCAGGGGTCGGATAACAGGACCGAAGTGTCAAGCACATACGTCCTGATAGGCGGGTACGGATCGGTCACAGGCACTCCTCTGGACTCGCTAGCTAACGAATCCGACGCTACCCCGATGCGTCCCGGCGTGTTCGTGCGGCGCGCCGCCAATGGGTTACGCGCGGACGAATTTCTTGAGTCGCGCGTCGCCGGACAAACCCCAGGCGGCGATGCGATCGGAGATCACCGTCAACGTGGTGTCCCGGTCAAAGATGCCGGCATCGGCGATCACGTGCAGCTTGCCCGCGTACTCGAGAATGTCACCGCCGACGACCCCCAGTTCAGCCACGCGGCGAACGATCGCGCCGGTGGTCTGGTCAGGATGGTGCACCAGGCAGTAGGCGACCAGTTCGTGGAAGAAGGCCTCGTGCCGTTCCTCATCGGCGGCGATCCGGCCCACGAGCCGCTTGAGCACGGGCTCGGCGATCCTCGCCTCGAGGTTGCGCAGGAACACCGCATGTGCGCGCTCGTAGAGCGCCATGAACACCAGCGTCTCGATTTGGGTATAGGTATCGGCGCGGTAGCCACGCATCACATGGGCCAGCCGGACGACCTCATCGGCGGTCGGATCGAAGTTTCGGGTCACAACCAGGTAATCGCGGATCGCGATGGCGTGTAGGTTCTCCTCGGCGGTCCAGCGGCCCAGCCACCGTCCCCACTTGTCCTCCAGGATGAAGTGCTCCACGAGTTCGCGATGGTATCCGGCGAGATTGTCCTTGGTGATGAGCATGACCTCAAGGGCGTCGACGACCTCGCGGGGCAGCGTCACCTGGGTTGGATCCCAGTCCTGGCCGCCCAGGAAAGCGAAATTGCGGCCCTGGTCGAACGGGACGTAGTCGTGGGCGTACCACTCGTCCGCGGTCTCGAGGTGACGGGCCAGATTGGCGGCGACAACCGGCTCAAGTTCGAGGGTCAGCGCATTAGCGACAGGTAGCTGTGCCATGCGGTAACTGTAACTGAAGTTAACGGACGTTTAAAAGCCGCCGGAACCCCGGCGATTCCCCGGTTACAGCGTCAGACCGGGATACAACGGGTTGGCGTCAAGAAGTTCCGTCGACGCCGCCCGGACCCAGTCCGCCGTGCTGTCCACCAGGGTGTACTTCGCCTTCGACGTGCCATCCGGGGTGGTGTTCGACAGCACCTCGACGACCAGTTCGGCGACCCGGTCGAACTCGGCCGGCCCGAAACCGCGGGTCGTCAGGGCGGGCGTCCCGAACCGGATTCCGCTGGTGTACCAGGCGCCGTTGGGGTCCGCCGGGATGGAGTTGCGGTTGGTGACGATGCCCGCATCCAACAGGGCGGACTCGGCCTGACGGCCGGTCAGGCCGAACGACTGCACGTCGAGTAACACGATGTGGTTATCGGTACCGCCGGTGACAAGCCGTGCGCCGCGGCGCAACAGTCCATCGGCGAACGCCTTTGCGTTGTCGGCCACACGTTGCGCGTAAGCCCGGAACATCGGCTGGCGCGCCTCAGCGAAGGCAACCGCCTTGGCGGCCATCACGTGCGATAGGGGCCCGCCGAGAACCATCGGGCAACCCTTGTCGACGGCGTCGGAGTATTCGGCAGTGGCCAGGACCAGGCCACCGCGAGGTCCACGCAGCGACTTGTGCGTGGTGGACGTCACGACGTGGGCATGCGGCACCGGATCCTCGTCGCCGGTGAACACCTTGCCCGCCACCAACCCGGAGAAGTGGGACATATCGACCATGAACGTGGCGCCCACCTCGTCGGCGATCTCGCGCATGGTGGCGAAGTTCACCCGGCGCGGGTAGGCCGAATATCCGGCGACCAGGATCAGCGGCTTGAACTCGCGCGCAGCGGCGGCGATGGCGTCGTAGTCGAGCAACCCGGTCGACGGGTCGGTGCCGTAGCTGCGCTGGTGGAACATCTTGCCGGAGATGTTCGGCCGGAACCCGTGGGTCAAATGCCCACCGGCATCCAAGGCCATCCCCATCAACCGCTGGCTGCCGAGTTTGGCGCGCAGTCGCTCCCACTCCGCCTCGGAGAGGTCGTTGACGTTCTTCACCCCGACCTCGGTCAGGGCGGGGGCCTCGATCCGGGTGCCCAGGATGGCCCAGAACGCGACCAGGTTGGCGTCGATACCCGAGTGCGGCTGTACGTAGGCGTACTGGGCGCCGAACAGTTCGCGGGCATGCTCGGCCGCGATGGACTCGACCTCGTCGACGTTCTGGCAGCCGGCGTAGAACCGGTGGCCGATGGTGCCCTCGGCGTACTTGTCCGACAACCAGGTGCCCGCGGTCAGCAGCACGGCAGGCGAGGCGTAGTTCTCGCTGGCGATCAGTTTGAGCGAATCACGTTGATCGGCAAGCTCTTTGCGGGTGGCCGCCGCGATCCGCGGCTCGACGGACTCGATGACACTTAACGCCGCCCGGTAGGCCTCGCCTGCGGTGGCGGCATAGTCGGCTCCGGGGGCAGCGGTGGCTGACACGATGGCGTCGATAGTCATGCCGCGAATCCTAGTCGCCGCGGCCGGTCTCGGTCATCAGCGGCTCTGGCCACCGGTGCGTCGTACCTCACTAATCCCAACCGTCCCAGTGGTAGCCGGCCGCGAGATCAGGCGGTCAGTTCGGCGCGCAACGAAGACGGAATCAGCGGCTCGTCGAGCAACCGGCCGAACCGCTCGGTCGGGCCGACGTCCGCAGGCCGATCCTCCAGCCAGGTTCGCAGCAGGCGGTAACCCTCGACGTAGGTGCTGGTGTAGGCGCGCCACAGCGGAGAGGACAGGAACCTCAGCGACTGCCGTGCCCGGGTGTCGTCGACCAAAAGCCAGCGCTGCAGGAACGCCGCCACATCGTCGACATCCCGATGCTCGTCGTGCAGCATCAGCGCGGCGTCCTGGCGGACCTCGGCCAGCGCCGCTCGCGCCTGCGAGAGCGCCTCGGCGCGCTCCCCGTCGAACCGCAGGCCGAGGTCCGCGTAAATCTCCGCCGCCCAGACACCCCAGCCCGGGCCCACCGCAGCATGCAGGGCCAGATCGGCCAGCCCTTCAGCCATCAGGCACTGCGGTGTGTTCACCAGAAATATCGTCTGCTCGCCGTGGCCGAGACCGGCGACCAATCCGGCTTCCTTTCGGCAGTGCTCAGTGTGGTGGCCCGGGTAGGACTCATGCGCCACCAGGCCGGGAAGGTTGGACATCTGCTGCTTGAGATCGGCATTGATGGCCACCGTCGAGCGGTAGTCGCCCTCGTAGTAGTTGAAACCCGACCACGGCTTGTCGGTCACCACCTCGTAGACCACGGTCTCGGTGTCGGGCAGCGGGTAGGTGGACCGCACGACATCGCGCAGGGCGCTGGAGAACGCGCGGACGCAGTCCTCGAGACGGTCCGCGGGTATCTCGTCGGCCCGGCGGTCAGCCTCCATCCGTTCGACCAGCCCACCGGTGCCGCCGAGCACCTCGTCGATGCGGGCGTGGGCGGCGCGGTAGCGATCCGGTTCTCCCCGGCTGATCTCCACGTCGAAGTAATGGCGCACCTCGTCGACGAATCCGATGTCCTCGCCGGCGAAGCGCCGACCGGCGCAGCCAAGCGCCCGCAGATGGGCGGCAATGAAGTCCGCTCGCTGATCGGTGAACCCCCCGCCGGGATCCGAGCTGCGCGGAACCCCGCTTAGCCCAGCCAGCAGTCGGTCGGCCTGCCGCGCCAGCCCGGCCGGCTCGGGGGCGGGCTCATCGGCCACCTGCCGACGTAGCCGGGGGTCGCCGGTGAAGGCGTCCACGTAGCCTTCCTCGATGCGGTCGAACCGCAAGCCGAGCAATAGGTATTCGTCAATGAGGTGGTCGGGCTCCATGGCATCCACGCTAACTGCAACACTTGTCCTATGGCGCGGCTGAGCGAACCCAGCCCCTACGTGGAGTTCGATCGGGCTGCGTGGCGGGCCCTGCGGATGTCGACTCCGCTCAAGCTCACCGAGGAGGAACTGGTCGGCCTACGCGGAATCGGCGAGCAGATCGACCTGCTCGAGGTCGAAGAGGTCTACCTGCCGCTGGCCCGGCTGATCCACCTGCAGGTGGCCGCCCGACAAGGCCTGTTCGCCGCAACCTCGGAGTTCCTCGGCGAACCCCGGCAGAATCCAGACCGGCCGGTGCCCTTCGTCATCGGCGTCGCCGGCAGCGTCGCGGTCGGCAAGTCGACCACCGCGCGTGTATTGCAGGCTTTGCTGTCCCGGTGGGAGGACCACCCCCGGGTTGACCTTGTGACCACCGACGGTTTCCTTTACCCCAACACCGAGCTGGCCCGGCGAAACCTCATGCACCGCAAAGGATTTCCGGAAAGTTATGACCGGCGCGCACTGATGCGGTTCGTCACGTCGGTGAAGTCAGGATCAGATCAGGTGTGCGCGCCGGTGTACTCACACCTGATCTACGACATCGTGGCCGACGACAAACATGTCGTCACCCACCCCGACATCCTGATCCTCGAGGGCCTCAACGTCCTGCAGACCGGTACCCGACTGATGGTCTCGGACCTGTTCGACTTCTCGGTGTATGTCGATGCCCGCATCGAGGACATCGAACAGTGGTATGCCGAACGGTTCCTGGCCATGCGCGCGGGCGCCTTCGCCGACCCGGCGTCGCACTTCCATCATTACTCCAGCCTGACCGACCAGCAGGCGGCCAGCGCGGCCCGTGACATCTGGCGAACCATTAACCGCCCCAACCTGATTGAGAATATCCTCCCCACCCGTCCGCGGGCCACGCTGGTGCTGCGCAAGGACGCCGATCACTCCATCAACCGGCTGCGTCTCCGCAAGCTCTGACACTCAGACAAGCGACGACTAAGCGCCGAAGCGCCGATGTCGGCGGCTGTAATCGCGCAGCGCCCGCAGGAAGTCCACGCGGCGGAAGTCCGGCCAATGCGCCTCGGTGAACCACATCTCCGAATATGCGCTCTGCCACAGGAGGAATCCGCTCAACCGCTGCTCGCCGGACGTCCGGATCACCAGGTCCGGGTCAGGTTGGCCGGAGGTATAGAGGTTCTCCGAAATGCCGTCCACGGTGACGGCCTCGATGAGTTGCTCGGCGGAGGCACCGTTGGCAACCTCCTTGCCCAGCAGTGCGCGGACGGCGTCGACGATCTCCTGACGCCCCCCGTAGCCGACGGCGACGTTGACATGAAAGCTGCCGCTGGCCCCAGCCGTAGAGTCCACCGCATCGCGCAGTCGGCGGGCCGCTTGTTCGCCGAGAAGTTCCAGATCGCCGACGGTGCGCACGGTCCACCGGTTGGCCGGCGCACAGATCTGCTCGACCACCTCGGTGATGATCTCGATGAGGGCCGTCAGCTCATCGGTGTCGCGCTGCAGGTTCTCGGTCGAGAGCAGATAGACCGTCGCCATCTCGATGCCGGCTTCGTCGCACCACCGCAGCATCTCGGCGATCTTCGCGGCTCCCACCCGGTAGCCGTAGCTGACATCGTCGTAGCCCGCATCACGGGCCCAGCGCCGGTTGCCGTCGCACAGCACCGCGATATGACGCGGAAGTGCGGATTTCGAGAGTGCGAGTTCTTGCCGCAACCGCATTTCGTAGAGCCGGTAGGCCGGCTCCTTGAGTCGCGGCGGAATGAGCTCCACGACAACCCAGACTACTGTGGCCGTGTGGAGGCAGTGGGGGCGCAGGCCCTCCCGGCGGTAACGGAGATCGCGATGACCACGGGGACCGAGGCCGAGGACTTTCCCGAAGCCGTCGTCGACGGGGTCGCCGAGTTCCTGGGAAAGCCGCGGGCCCGCGGCTGGATTCACGTGTACTCGGCGTTCATCGCGGCCGTCGCCGGAGCGGCACTGGTCTCGGCGTCCTGGTCGGCCCAGTCCAACCGGGCCGGAATAGCCACTCTGATCTACACCCTGACATTGGTGGCGATGTTCGCGGTCAGTGGTGCCTACCACCGCGTGCACTGGCGCTCAGCAACCGCCCACAAGTGGATGAAGCGACTCGACCACTCGATGATCTTCGTCTTCATCGCCGGCAGTTACACCCCGTTCGCCCTGCTGGCCCTGCCCGAACAGGATGGTTGGCTGCTGTTCTGGATCGTGTGGGCTGGCGCATTGGCCGGGGTCGTGCTGAAGATGTTCTGGCCCTCGGCGCCACGCTGGGTCGGGGTTCCGCTGTATCTGCTGTTGGGCTGGGTCGCGGTGTGGTTCATCGGGCCGATCATGAACGGCGCCGGTCTGGCGGCGGTGATTCTTTTGATCGTCGGCGGGGTGCTGTACAGCATCGGCGGGGTGCTCTACGCACTCAAATGGCCTAACCCGTGGCCGACGACATTCGGCCACCACGAGTTCTTCCACGCCTGTACCGCGGTAGCGGCCATCTGCCACTACATCGCCATCTGGCTCGCGGTTTTCTGAGCTACTGCAGCGGCGTCACGTAGGCCGGTGACCAGTAGGCCTTCATCGAGGTGATCTTGCCCTCGGAGTTGAAAACCATCACGTCGATCGGTTCGATACGCATCTTGCCCCCGTCGCCACCAACGGTGATGGCGAACATGAACGCCGCCTCGTGGCCGGCCACCCGAAGAGCATGCAATTCCGTTGCGCGCGGGATGTTCTCGATGTTCTTGTAGAAACCGTGGATGGCCTGGCGGCCGATGTGCACCTCGCCGCCGCCTACCGGATCCTCGACGGTGGCATCTTCGGCATAGAGCGCCGCGATCTCATCGGCGGTCCCGGTGGCAACGAGTTCGAGATAGCGATTGACGGCATTGGTGATGTCTTCGACGCTGACCATGGCGCCACGCTACACGGGCACCCCGAGCGCCGCGGACAGTTCCGCCGCGGTTGTCACCGGCAGGTCGCATACCGTGCCGCGGCAGATATAGCCGGCGTCGACGCCACGCACCCGGTCACGCCCGGCCAGCAGCGGCATCGAATCCGCCGGGCCACCGACGACGATCGCCCCACCGGGTGCCAATCGGCGTGCCGCGGCAAGCAACTCCGAGTCCTGACCCGAGCAGGCGACCGCGACTTGGATCGGGCCCCGCACCGCGGCCTCGGCCACGGCCAACCAGTGTCCGGATCCCCGCGGCGCCCGCGCCAGTAGCGGCGAGTGGGCCAGCAGCGTGGCGGCGGCGGCTTCGCGGTAGCGGCTAGCGCGGTCGGCGTCGACGAGATGGGCGGCCGCCAGCAGTGCCTCGGCGATCGACGACGCCCCCGACGGAGTCGCCCCGTCCATCGGATCGGCGGGACGCACCATCAGTTGTTCGGCGTCATCGGCGGTGTCGAACCACCGGCCGGGCCGGTCGGAATCGGCGAAGTGCACCAGGGCCATGTCAATCAGCCCGGTGGCCGACGTCAGCCACGACTCATCACCATCGTGTTGATAGAGCGTCAGCAGACCGGTGGCCAGCATCGCGTAATCCTCCAGGATCGCCGCGCTGTCCCCGACCCGACCGCCGAGACTCGCCCGGCGCAGTCGGCCGTCGGCCAGATGCAGATCGAGCAGCGTTAGCGCGCACCGGCCGGCCGCCTCGATCAGGTTGCGGTCCCCCAGTGCGACTCCGGCCTCAACCATCGCGGTGATCGCAAGACCGTTCCACGCGGTGACGATTTTGTCATCGCGCGGCGGCTGCGGACGGGTCAGCCGCACCGCCAGCAACATCGAACGCACCCGCGCGAAACGGTCGGCCTGATCCGGCAGCGGATCACTATCGGCTGGCAATTGCAGTACGGAGCTTCCGTGCTCGAACGTTCCGGCGTCGGTAACACCGAAAACAGTTGCGGCCCAACGTCCGTCGCCATCACCGAGCACATCGCGCAGCTGCCTGGGCGTCCACACGTAGGTGGAGCCCTCCGATCCGGCGGCGTCAGCGTCCAACGATGAGGTGAACATCCCGCCGTCGCCCAGATCACCGATGATGAATGCCGCCGTCTCTGCAGTGATACGGCGAGCCAGCGGGTCATCTGTGCGCCGGGCCCAGTGCGCGTACACGCGCAATAGCAGCGCGTTGTCGTAGAGCATCTTCTCGAAGTGCGGCACCACCCACTGCGCGTCGACGCTGTAGCGGGCGAAACCGCCGGCGAGTTGGTCGTAGATACCGCCGCGCGCCATCGCCGTGCAGGTGCGCCGCACCGTATCGACCGGCGCCACCGCACCGGTCCTCTCAAAGTTCCGCAGCAGCGCTTCCAGCAGAGCCGAGGGCGGAAACTTCGGTGCCGGCCCAAAGCCGCCACGGGCGGTGTCCTCATCGCGCAGCACCGATTCGACGGCCTGATCACACAGCGCGGGCGCTACCTCGATCCCATCGCCGGATAGTCCGGCAGCCATCCGGCGAAGTTCGCCCGTGATGTGATCGGAAGCCTGTTCAACCTCGCCGCGGCGCTCCCGCCAGGTTTCGGCCACCGCCCCGAGCAATTGCAGGAACTGCGGTTTGGGGTAATAGGTTCCGCAGAAGAACGGCCGACCGTCCGGGGTGAGGAAACACGTCATCGGCCAACCCCCGTGCCCAGTCAGCGCCACGGTGGCGTTCATGTACACCGCGTCGAGGTCGGGGCGTTCCTCCCGGTCGACCTTGATGCACACGAACTCGTTCATCACCGCCGCCACCGACTCGTCTTCGAACGACTCATGTGCCATGACATGACACCAGTGACAGGCCGCATATCCGATGGACAGCAGGATCGGCACGTCGCGACGGACCGCGTCGGCGAGCGCGTCGGCGCTCCACTGCTGCCAGTGCACCGGGTTGTCGGCGTGCTGGCGCAGATATGGACTGGTCGCCGCGGCGAGGGTGTTACCCACCGGGTTCACCCGGGCGCTCCGGGGTGTCGGCGGCGGCGGACTCGGCGCCAGCGCCG
>JBAXIR010000099.1:0-10401 GCA_037138275.1 Mycobacteriaceae bacterium
GTGGACAACATGGTCATGGTCGAAGACGCCGCCGCGCCCGCGCCGACAGTGATCCAGACCTCGCACAGCAGCGAGCCAGTGCTGCAACTCGCAGGCGTCGGCCACGAGTACTTCCGCGGCACCCCCTGGGCCAAGACCGCTCTGGATGACGTCGACTTCACCGTCAACGAGGGCGATGGACTGCTGATCCACGGCGGCAACGGCTCCGGCAAATCCACCCTGGCGTGGATCATGGCCGGCCTCATCACACCGAGCACCGGCACCTGCCTGGTGGGTGGTCAACCTGCCGCCGAATGCGTGGGGCAGGTCGCGATCGCGTTCCAGGCGGCTCGTCTGCAACTGTTGAGTAGCCGGGTGGATCTCGAAGTCGCCTCCGCCGCAGGGTTTTCCCCGCACGACACCGATCGGGTGGTGGCCGCCCTGGCGACCGTCGGCCTGGATGGGTCACTGGCCCGCCGACGCGTCGACCAACTCAGCGGCGGGCAGATGCGTCGAGTGGTGATCGCCAGTCTGCTTGCTCGCTCGCCCAAGGCGTTGATCCTCGACGAGCCGTTGGCGGGCCTCGACGCCGTGAGCCGCCGCGGTCTGCTGCGGCTGTTGACCGACCTGCGCCGCAACACCGGTCTGACGCTGGTGGTCATCTCGCACGACTTCGCCGGTCTTGAAGAACTCTGCCCGCGGATTCTGCACCTCGACAAGGGCACGCAGTTACCGGTAGCGGCCGCCGCGGAGGGCGCGCTATGAGGGCCGCACGCCAGCGTCGTTCGGTGGTGTTGCTGCGTCCGGTTCCCGGTACGTCGGTGATCCACCGCCTGTGGGCCGGCACCAAATTGATTGTGGTCTTTGCGGTTTCGCTTGTCCTGGCGTTCTATCCCGGCTGGGCCGCGATCGCTCTGACGGCGGCGCTGGTGGCGGTAACGGTATGGCTGGCCCGGATTCCCCGCGGCGCGGTGCCATCGGTGCCGTGGTGGTTGTGGCTGCTGGTCCTGCTGGGCTGCGTCACGGCCACCCTCGGTGGTGGTGAGCCGGTGCTGCACCTGTGGTCGGCCGATCTGGCAGTCGGTGGTCTGCTGAAGTTCCTGCGTTTCACCGCGCTATCGCTCGTTCTGATCGCGCTGAGCGCGCTGGTGTCGTGGACCACCAACGTTGCCGACGTCGCGCCTGCGGTGGCGACGCTGGGGCGGCCGTTTCGCAAACTGCGCATCCCGGTCGACGACTGGGCCGTGGCGTTGGCGCTGGCATTGCGCGCCTTCCCGATGCTGATGGACGAGTTCAGGTTGCTCAATGCGGCCCGGCGCCTGCGGCCGCGACCGGTACTGCCGGACGGTCGGACCACCCGACGGCGATGGTCGAGCGAGTTGATCGACCTGCTCGCCGCCGGCATCACCGTCGCACTGCGGCGTGCCGATGAGATGGGCGACGCGATCACCGCGCGCGGCGGCACCGGCCAGATCTCGGCGGCACCGTCGCGGCCGCGGGGCGCGGATTGGGTGGCGCTGGGCCTCTGCGCCGTGCTCTGCGTGCTGGCTGTCTACTTGGAGATCCGGGGCGTCGGCGGCGTCTAGCCGGGCCCCTGGGTCCGGCCCGCGCCGCGACCGTGCGTGTCGGGTCCCAGACACGCCGGATCTGGTGGGCAATTTACGCACACTCGACGGGGCGTTAGCGTTGCGCCGTGACTCAACGTGGCGTCGACGCCGACTTCCTGGCCCTGCCACTGGGTGCGCTGGCCGAAGCCGCGCTGTCGGCGGCCAGGGCGGCCGGCGCCAGTTATGCCGACCTGCGGGTGCACGCGATCACCACCGAGACCGTGCACCTGCGCGACGCCGACTTGGAGTCCGCCGTGCTGGACCGCGAGATCGGCCTGGCGGTGCGGGTGATCGTCAACGGAACGTGGGGTTTCGCTTCGCATGTCGGCCTGAGCCCCGAGGTCGCTGCGGAGTCGGCCCGGCACGCCGCCGGGGTGGCAAGGACGTTGGCCGCGCTCAACGCCGAGCGGATCGAACTGGCCGACGAACCCGTCTACGCCGACGCGGTCTGGGTGTCGGATTACCGCATCGACCCATTCGGCGTTCCCACCGCCGACAAGATCGCCCTGCTGGGGGAGTACTCCGGACGGCTGTTGGCATCCGATGGGGTGGATCACGTGTCGGCGATGGTGATGAGCGTCAAGGAGCAGACTTTCTACGCCGACACGTTCGGTTCGTCGATCACCCAGCAACGGGTGCGCACTATGCCGGCGCTGGAGGCGGTAGCCGTGGACGCCGCAGCCGGCAGTTTCGAGTCGATGCGTACGCTCGCTCCGCCGACCGGCCGCGGCTGGGAGGCGCTGGCCGGCGACGAGGTGTGGGACTGGTCGGGTGAGCTGGCCGAAATTCCGGTTCTGCTGGCCGAGAAGACCAAGGCGCCCAGCGTGGTGGCCGGTCCGACCGACCTGGTGATCGACCCCACCAATCTGTGGCTGACCATCCACGAGTCAATCGGCCATGCCACCGAATACGACCGGGCTATCGGATACGAGGCCGCCTACGCCGGCACGTCGTTCGCCACGCCGGACAAGTTGAACACCATGCGCTACGGCTCGCCGGTGATGAATATCACCGCCGACCGCACCGCCGAATTCGGTTTGGCCACAATCGGATACGACGCCGAAGGCGTGGGGGCCCAGAGTTGGGATCTGGTGCGCGACGGCATCTTCGTCGGCTACCAACTCGACCGGGTGTTCGCCAAGCGACTCGGTAGGGCTCGCTCCAACGGTTGCTCCTATGCCGACTCACCGCACCACGTGCCGATCCAGCGGATGCCCAACGTGTCGCTGCAACCCGGTGTCGAGGATCTGAGCACCGCCGATCTGATCAGCCGGGTGGACAACGGCATCTACATCGTCGGCGACAAGTCGTGGTCAATTGATATGCAGCGCTACAACTTCCAGTTCACCGGCCAACGGTTTTATCGAATCCGTGACGGCCGCCTGGACGGCCAGGTGCGCGACGTCGCCTACCAGGCCACCACCACCGACTTCTGGAACTCCATGGAGGCTGTCGGCGGCGCCTCGACGTGGCGACTCGGCGGGGCGTTCAACTGCGGCAAGGCCCAGCCGGGCCAGGTGGCCGCCGTCAGCCACGGCTGCCCGTCGGCGTTATTCCGAAAGGTGAACGTGCTCAACACCGTTGAGGAGTCCGGCCGATGAGTGCGCTGATCCCTGCTCAGCAGATCGTCGAACTGGCGTTGGCGGCCGCGGCGAAGTCCCGCCGAAGCGACGAGACGATCGTCATCGTGACCGAGGTCGCGGATGCCTCGCTGCGCTGGGCCGGCAATTCCATGACCACCAATGGTGTGTCCATCTCGCGGTCGACGTCGGTGATTTCCATTGTGCGCAAAGGTGATAGCGCACACGTCGGGGCGCTGCGCTCCAGCGCGGTCGACTCTCGGGCGATCGCCGATCTGGTCACAGCCGCCGAGGAGGCCGCCCACGCCGCACCCGCAGCCCGCGACAGCGCTGCACTGCTGACCGGATCCGGGGTGACACCGGACTACTGGGACGCCCCGATCCCGGAGACCGGCGCGCAGGTATTCGGTGGCCTCGCCCGTTCGCTGTCAGCCGGCTTCGCCCGCACCGACCGGCTCTACGGCTATGCCCACCATCTGGTGGAGACGACGTTCTTGGGCACCTCGACCGGACTGCGACGCCGCTTCACCCAACCCACCGGCACGGTGGAGATCAACGCTAAACGCGGCGACGCCAGTGCGTGGGCCGGGGTGAGCTCACCCTGGTTCGCCGATGTGCCGACCGACGCACTGCTGGAGGACCTGTCGACGCGGCTGGGGTGGGCACAGCGCACGGTGGAGTTGCCCGCCGGACGCTATGAAACCCTGATGCCGCCCTCGACCGTCGCGGACATGATGATCTACCTCGGCTGGTCAATGGACGGCCGCGGCGCACAGGAGGGCCGTACCGCACTCTCGGCGCCCGGCGGCGGAACGCGGGTGGGGGAGAAGCTCACCGACCTCCCGCTGACGATGTACTCCGATCCGTTCGCACCCGGTCAGGAGTGCGCGCCGTTCGTCCACACCGCATCGGGGTCCGAGCGGATCTCGCTGTTCGACAATGGCATGGACATCGACCGGGTGGACTGGATCCGCGACGGCGCCATCGCCGCACTGACCTACCCGCGGGCCGCGGCCGCCGAATTCGGAACCGCGCCGGCTGTTCCCGCCGATAACCTGTTGATGACCGGTGGCACCGCGGCATTGCCTGAGATGGTCGCGGCCACCGAACGTGGCCTGTTGTTGACGACGCTGTGGTACATCCGCACCGTCGACCCCACCACGTTGCTGTTGACCGGACTGACCCGCGACGGGGTGTACCTGATCGAGGACGGCCAAGTCACCGCCGCGGTCAACAACTTTCGGTTCAACGAGAGCCCGCTGGATCTGCTGCGTCGGGCCACCGAGGCCGGTGCGGCCGAGGCGACCCTGCCGCGGGAGTGGGGCGACTGGGCTACCCGCGCGGTGATGCCGACCCTGCGGATTCCCGACTTCCACATGTCCTCGGTCAGCCAGGCGCAATAATCGGTCATGTCTTCCGATGATCTCGACATCCTCCTGAACCGCCTGGTCCAGCAGTCCCCGCCGGCCGCGCTGCGGATGATCGGAGTGGTCCGGTCCACGTGTGCGGGTGCGCTGTCCCTACCGGCGCTGCCCGCTGAAGTCGTTGTGGAACAACCGGGTTCGGATGCCGAGACCGTCGTCGTCGACTTCGGCGAACAGTTCAGCATCGACGTCTCGGCGGTTACCGATGCCCATCGTTCGGCGCTCACCGGTGCGCTCGGCCGGGGGGCTTTCGGTGCGGTCATGCAGATGTACGTCGCCGACTTCCTGCCACGGGTCGCCGCGGGGTTGACCGCGCTAGGCCTGCCAGTGGACTGGATCTCTCCCGAGCCGAAATGGGATTCCGAGACCGACGCCTCGGACGTGGTGTTCAACCATCTACTGCCCGGCATCGCACGCTTGAGATCCCTCGACCCGGTCACCACCGAAGTGGTGCGACTGCGCGGTGCCGTCGCGCACAACTGCCGACTGTGTAAGTCCTTGCGCGATAGCACCGCGCTGGATTCGGGTGGTTCGGAGAGTCTGTACGACGATATCGAGCGTTACGAGGACTCGCGGTCGCTGACTGACGGCCATAAGGCCGCGCTGCGCTACGCCGATGCGCTGATCTGGTCGCCCTCGCACATCGAACCCGCCGTCGCTGCCGATGTGCTGCAACACTTCTCGCCGGTCCAGGCCCGGGAACTGACGCTGGATGTCATGCGCAACGCCAGCAATAAGATCGCCGTGGCACTAAAGGCTGACGCGCCCCGCGTGGAGGAGGGCACATCGCTGTACACGATCGACGCCGACGGGCAACCGGTCTACTCCTGATGGCGATCGGCACTCTCTCCGAAGTGGTGATCGACTGCCACGACTGTGACTCACTCGCCGAATTCTGGGCAGCGGTGCTCGGCGGAACTCCGGTGCGCGAATCGGCGGAGTGGGTTGCCGTGATCATGGCCGACGGCTCCACGACGGTGTCGTTCCAGCAGGTACCCGAAGCGAAGGTCGGCAAGAATCGGGTACATCTCGACGTGCTGGTCACCGATCTCGAGCACGGTGCTGCGCAGTGCGTCGAACTCGGAGCAACGCAGGTGACCGATCGCCAAGCTGACCCCATCGGCGATTTCATCGTTCTCCGTGACCCCGAGGGAAACGAGTTCTGCGTCGTCACGAACTGAGCCGATACCGCGCCGACTTGTCAGCGGTGCGGGATAGTCTCGGGCGTAGTGCTGGACGGGGATGGCCAGCGGATCTGGGGAGGACTCGTGGGGACCATTCGATTGTTCTGTGCGGCGGTCGGCGTCGTACTGGGCGTGGCCGGCGCGATGGCGGGACCCGCCTACGCCGGGCCGTACGACCAGATATGCGTGCGCCCGGACGGCACGGTATGTCCGCCGATGCCCCCTGGCTGCGTGCAGGAAAACGGTCTGCCCTGCTCGGGCGCGCTGCCCGATATCAACGCCGCCTGCATGCAGAACCCCGTCGTCTGCCGGTGGATCACCGGGTTCTAGAGGCCCCCTCGCGTATCGTCGTCGTGTTGAACGACCGGGGGCGGTAGCTCAGTTGGTTAGAGCCGCGGACTCATAATCCGTTGGTCGCGGGTTCGAGCCCCACCCGCCCTACTAGTTCCTGGTAGATCCGGTTTCTTCCGGCTGGGACGCCTCCAGGCGCCCCTGGGTCATCGTTTATTCATCGTTTATGTCCACGGAAGGCCCCTGTAGAGCCGATCTATTCGGTCTCGGCCGGCGATCGCCGGCAGAAGAGCGATCTGCCCGGCCTTCGGGCCCGATAACGGTCCGTTGGGATCGCAGCAGTCAGTCCTCAAGAGGCCGAATTCCGATGAACGCCGTCAAAGCGGTGACATCGCGATCCCGATCGAAGTCTCGGAGCAATTTGATGTAGCGCCGCTTGTCGACGTCCCAGTCGTACTGATGGGTGGGGGAATCCTGGGCGGCGATGAATACCAGGTCGGCGTGCAGCCGGGTCGCCCGTCCGTTCCCGTCTGTGAACGGATGAACGCGGACACCTTCGGCGTGAGTGGCAATGCCAAGTTCGCGGGCAGTCCAGTCTTTCGTGTTACCCCAGCGGTACCTGATGTTTTCCATGGTGGTTCGCAGGTCGACAGCGATCTGCTCCGGTGCCACGCCGATATTTACCTCGCGTGAACGCCAGCGGCCGGCCCAAGTCCAAATGTCGCCGTAGAGCTGGCGGTGAAGATCGCGGAGGAACTGATCGGTCAGCAGTTCATCAAGGGTGAGGTCGCCGTTGAAAACGTCCGTGATCAACCCCTCGGCCACGTCCTGCAAAACGGCCGATTCAAGGTCGAAGATGTCCGCCTTGCTAACCGGCTGCCCGAGCGTGTCGACCACATGAGGAAGAAGCGCGTCAAGCTCATCGCCCGAAATGGGAGTTTCCCCATATCCGGGCTGCAATGGCATCAGCGTTTACGCGCTTGGCGTTCGGCAAGCAGTTTTTTCACGCCTCTGGTTCGGACGTGCCCCGCCGGCACGGCGCGATTCTCAAGCCGCGTCGATGTGGAGGCGGCGCGGGCGGCGATCTTGGCTACTCGTGCTGTCTTCAGCGGTGCAACCTTCTCGACGGCGGTAGCCTTTGCTCGCTCCATCGGTGCACCTCCCTCAACGCAGTAGAACAGGTCGGATTTTACCGTTTCCGATCGGCGGACGTCGCTCCCGCGATAAATGTTACCGATATGGTAACATCGGTGTCGTGAACGAAGTCTCGAACTTCCCGCAGCGGCTGACGGCGCTCCTCGCCGAGCGCAGCATGACTCAGCTGGAACTCGCGGCACGAATCGGGGTGACGCGGGCCGCCATGAGTCGATACGTCAACGGCGAGCGGGAACCACGGTTGGTGACTCTCGTCCGGATCGCTGAAGAGTTGGATGTCAACGTGGACGAATTGATCTCCCCGAAATCCAACTCTGTAGGCACGGCTTTACGGATCGTTGCACGGACCACGCTCACCGAAGAACAGAAGTCCCAATTCAGGGAAGCCCTTGACCGTGGGGGTCGACCGTGAGCCGGAAGCTGCCGTACCGCCGCTACGAAGAGTTGAAGTCGCTCGCGGCTGACCTCATTGAAGACTATGCACTCAGCTATCCGCTGGACCCTTTCGAGATTGCCGCGACATTGGGCGTGCACGTCACAGTTCACGAATTCGGCCTGCCCCCTGCGGCATGGTTTTGTGGCACGACTGATGGCTATACGACGCCTGTCCAGTCCGTACACGGCGTGAAGTTCAAGGCCCACCTCAACGGTGCGACATCACTCCTGAGGCGCAGATTCACGTTGATGCACGAAATTGCACACATCTGGCTTGATCATCCGAGAGTAAGTGCGCCTTCTTGCGAGAACGTGACCGAGGCTGAAGCGAATTTTCTTGCCGCGTACCTGTTGGCCCCGGATGCCCTCGTGGTCGCCTGGGTCCAGGACCTCACGGTCGCGGGTATCGCCCAGGAGTTTCAGGTCAGCGACGAGGCGGCCGGCATCATCCATCATCGCGTGATGAGGATGCTCAACGGCAACGCTGGCCACCGAAGTTATGACCGCCGAATCGCATCATCGGCAGTGAGGCTCCTCGACGCGACCGATAGCTCCTCAGCGCAAGTTCAGTGGACCGCATGACCAGTGCCAGACAAACCTTGCCTCCACCCGCTCAACCCGCGCTCTTCCCGCTCGAGGCTCAAGAGCTGCCGCGGCAACCAATTCCGCAGGCGACCTGCATCACCGAGCCAGCAGGCAATGCTCCGCGTGACCGTCGAGACGTCTTCAATGGACGGTTGATTAGAGGACTAACTCTGGTTGGGCACTACGACATTCCCAAGCTTGATGCCTGCACGCTCGTGCCTGATCGTTTGATCGCATTCTCAGAGGCTGTCGGAATGGGGGAGCCTGATCCCGCGGCGTGGGTGCACAGCTACGAAGACGATTACAAAACTGAGCGACTATGGCGCTCGCCGGAAGAATATTTCCCGAAGCTTCGCGGATTCGCAGGAGTCATCTGCCCCGACCATTCCACCTACCGCAATATGCCTCGGGCGCAGCAGATCTACAACATCTATCGCAACCAGTTGCTGGGCGCCAGCATGCAAGTTGATGGATGCAACGTGATTCCCAATGTGCGGCTCAGCGGCCGCGACTCGATTCCCTATGCCCTCGCGGGAATTCCGTCTCGCTCGACCCTCGCGCTAGGTCTACACGGCTGCACGAAGCTGCGAGAAAACCGGTCACACGTCATCGACGAGATTCGAATGCTATGCGACTTGTGCGAGCCGGCGAACCTCGTTGTGTACGGAAGTGCTGCTTATGGCGTACTCGACTACCCGCTTGCACTCGGCATTCCCGTGCATGTTTACGCCCCGGACAGCTTCCGGCGATCCGTATCCAGGGAGGCATCATGAGCAAACCGCGGAGCCGACTGATCGGCAAGGCCGATCACGAGTTCCGCACGATCAAGGGCTTCACAACTGCCCTTCACTTCGGAAAGCAGGCCAAACACCTGCCTGGACAACCCAACCATGATGCAACGAAATCCACTATCACCGTGTCGATCGGGGAGTTGCAGGAGCTCGTTGAACTGAACGCCGGCACCGGAAAGTGGTACCCGTCCAACCGAGAAGCTGTCGACTTTGGAGTCATCATCGGCATGTATCGGAACTTCAAGACCGGTCGCAGCAGGCCTACCACCCAGGGCACCATCCACTACTCCAAGACGGGCGCTCACGTCGTTCCTGCCAATCCGGACAAGGAGAAACCGCGATGACTTACTTCCACCCCGAAGAAGAGTTTCAGTTCGGAGTTTTGTCTGTCTATGACGATGAATACCCGGGCACCCGGTACTTGATCGAATTCCCCGATGGGGAGAGCTACATCTGCCGCTACTTCACCGATTACGAGAGCGAGAACAGCGGCGACTTGGACATTGAGATGGACGACCCTCGCTATGACGATTTCTATCAAATCGCTATGGATATCGTTGAGACGGTTCAGACCGGTGCTCGGCGTTACCACGACGGTCTGACACTCGACTACCGCGACTGGCCAGCGCTGATAAAGGACGTAGACAAAGACATAGTCGTCTATCCGGCGGGGTAGGGGATGAATTCGATGACGCCAGTGGAGCTCGCGAGGTTTTGCCGCGACTTCCGGTCAGGCCTTGCAAGCCCCAAAATCTGGGGGATTCCGGTCATCGTTTATTCATCGAATATGACCGGGAAATGGCCGGAATCGCCAGGTCCTATTGGGTTCCGGATATGTCGAAAGATGTTGCGGCACTGGATATAACAGGAAACGGCGGTCGTTCTCAAGAATCACCATTCGCTAATCCGTTGGTCGCGGGTTCGAGCCCCGCCCGCCCTACAAAATGCCTGTATTACTTCGGGTGATGCTTGCCATTTTGGCTTCGGGTGATGCCTGACAGTGTTTCGGCTGATTCTTGACAGTTACTTCGGCTGATTCTTGACACTCCCTTGATGAGGGAGATCAGCGTGGCCGAGCAGAGGTATCAAGCAGTGTTGGCCGTCATCAGTGACGGGTTGTCTATTTCGCAGGTGGCGGGCAAGGTCGGGGTGTCGCGGCAGACGTTGCATGCGTGGCTGGCCCGGTATGAGGCCGAAGGCCTGGAGGGGCTCGCGGATCGGTCGCATCGGCCGGAGAGGTGTCCGCATCAGATGCCGGCCGAGGTGGAGGCGGCGGTGTTGGAGTTGCGGCGGTCGCGGCCGTATTGGGGTCCGCATAAGAAGGCCGCCCGCACCCGCGAGCAGCCCTAAACACACATCCAGAGTGTCAA
>JBAXIR010000100.1:0-10302 GCA_037138275.1 Mycobacteriaceae bacterium
GCCGACGAACTCGGCCCGTCGTGGGTGCGGGTCAACGGCATCCGGCCGGGCCTGATCCGCACCGAACTGGTGGAGGTGCTCCTCAGTTCTCCCGAGGTCAGCGCGGACTACCGGCAGTGCACGCCATTGCCGCGGACCGGCGAGGTCGACGATGTCGCGAACCTGGCGATGTTCCTACTCAGTGACGCCGCGAGTTGGATCACCGGCCAGGTGATCAACGTCGACGGCGGCCACGGACTGCGGCGCGGACCCGACCTGTCCGGAATGCTGGAGCCGCTGTTCGGCGCCGACGGATTGCGCGGCGTGGTCGCACCGGGGGCTTGACGGTGCGTCCGACGCCGGAAAAACCCGGACCCGGCCAGGAGTCGGTGTGGGATTACCCGCGTCCGGCCCGGCTCGAACCGTTTTCCGGGCGGATTACCGTCGAACTCGGCGGAGCGGTGATCGCATCCACCGACCGGGGATGGCGGGTACTGGAGACCAGCCACCCGCCGACCTACTATCTGCCGCGCGACGCCTTCGTCAGCGGGGCGCTGCGGGACGCGCCCGGGGAGTCGTGGTGCGAGTGGAAGGGCCAGGCCCGCTACTTCGACCTCGTCTCCGGAACAACGGTCGCGCCCAAAGCCGCCTGGAGTTACCCCGAACCCACACCGGGGTTCGAACCCATCGCCGACGCCATCGCCGTCATGGCCGGCCAGGTGGACCGGTGCACCATCGATGGTGAGACCGTGGTGGCGCAGCCGGGGGGGTTCTACGGCGGCTGGATCACCAGTCGGGTGGTTGGCCCGTTCAAGGGCGGCCCCGGTTCGATGGGGTGGTGATGGTGCCGGTCACGGCGGCGCCAGGGTTTACGGTCTATGGCGAACATGCGCTGAAGCCATCCGCGGCAGGCGTCGTTGAAGGAGTCGACAGTTGGGTGAAATAGATCCGGCCGCCACCGCGTGGCTGCTGATGAGCACCGCACTCGTGCTGTTGATGACGCCCGGGTTGGCGATCTTCTACGGGGGCATGGTCCGCACCTCGGGTGTGCTCAACATGATCATGATGAGCTTCATCTCCATCCCCCTGGTCACGGTGGCCTGGCTGCTGGTCGGCTACACCCTGGCGTTCTCCGACGGCAGCGGATTCATCGGCGGGTTGACGCACGCGGGAATGCGGGGGATTGGCCCGGACACCGTTCACGGTCCGGTTCCGGAATTGCTGTATGCCACATTCCAGCTCAGTTTCGCGATCATCACCGCGGCCCTGGTCAGTGGCGCGATCGCTGACCGGGCCAAGTTCGCCGCCTGGATGGTGTTCGTGCCGGTCTGGGCGGTAGCGGTGTATTCCGTTGTGGCGCACTGGGTGTGGGCTCCGAGCGGCTGGCTGTTCAAGATGGGCGTGCTGGACTACGCGGGCGGGCTCGTCGTCGAGATCGTCTCCGGTTCCTCAGCACTGGCACTCGCATTGGTCCTCGGCCCGCGCCTCGGCTTCAAGGTGGAGGCGATGCGGCCGCACAACCTGCCCTTCGTGCTGCTCGGCGTCGGGCTGCTGTGGTTCGGGTGGTTCGGGTTCAACGCCGGTTCGGCATTGGCGGCCAACGGGATGGCCTCGGCGATCTTCCTCAACACCCTCGTCGCCGGCTGCCTGGGAATGCTGGGATGGCTTTCGGTCGAACAGATCCGGGACGGCAAGCCCACCACCTTCGGTGCCGCCTCCGGCGTGGTCGCCGGACTGGTGGCGATCACACCCTCGTGCGGAACGGTGAACACGTTCGGTGCCGCGGTCGTCGGACTGCTGGCAGGCATCGTGTGTTCGTTCGCGATCGGTCTGAAGTTCAAGCTCAACTACGACGACTCGCTCGACGTCGTCGGCGTGCATTTCGTCGGCGGCGTCGTCGGTGTACTGCTGATCGGTCTGCTCGCCACCAAGGTGATGACCGGCGGCGCACAGGGGCTGTTCTTCGGCGGCGGACTGGGCCTACTCGGCAAGCAGGCCCTGGCCATGGCGGTGGTGGCCGCCTATGCCTTCGCGGTGAGTTACGGATTGGCCGCGTTGATCGAGCGAACCATGGGCTTCCGGCTCAGCGCAGAGGACGAAGCCAGCGGTGTGGACTTCACCCAGCATGCCGAAACCGCTTACGCCGAAGGTGTCTATGGCCAACAGCCGGCCCGCCGGTCACCGTTCGGCGACCGCCTGCGGCCCGGCGACGGCGACGAGGACTGAGCCCCGCATGCCGCTGACCAATGGTGAGTACTTCGCCGGTTTCCACATCCTGCGACCACTCGGTTTCGGTGGCATGGGCGAGGTCTACCTGGTCGAGCATCCTCGGCTACCGCGTCAGGACGCGCTGAAGATCCTGCCCGCCGAGATGTCGGTGGATTCCGAATTCCGGGCCCGGTTCAATCGCGAGGCCGAACTTGCCGCCACGCTCTACAACCCGCATATCGTCGGTATCCACGACCGCGGTGAATTCGACGGCCAACTGTGGATCTCGATGGACTACATCGACGGCCCCGACGCCGGGCGGTTGCTGCGTGAACGTTATCCCACCGGTATGCCGGTCTGGGAAGTCGTCGAGATCGTCTCGGCGGTGGCCGATGCTCTGGACTATGCCCACGGCCGCGGCCTGCTACACCGGGATATCAAGCCGCCCAATATCCTGCTGACCAAACCCGAACGCGGGCGACGCCGGGTTCTGTTGGCCGACTTCGGAATTGCGCGCAACACTGCGGAGGTGAGCGGGCTGACCGACACCAACGTGACGCTGGGAACGGTGAACTACGCCGCACCCGAGCAACTCACCGGATCGCCAATCGACGGCCGCGCGGACCAGTACGGCCTGGCCTCGACGGCCTATCACCTTCTGACCGGGTCGCCGATGTTCGGCTCATCCAACCCCGCGGTGGTGATCGGCCGCCACCTCAATGCTGCACCGCCGAGGCTGTCCGATGTACGTCCGGACCTCGCTGCGCTGGATCCTGTTCTGGCCAAAGCACTGTCGAAGAATCCTGATGAACGGTTTCGGACGTGCACGGACTTCGCCAACGCGTTGGGCCACGCCGCATCGTCCGGCCGAAATTGGCCGCCGGTCGCTGAAGTTTCGGTGCCGTCCGGCTCGCCGAATCCGCCGACTGCAACGCCTCCAACGATTCCACCGGCTCCGTTGCCACCGGCCGAACGGCGGGGCACCTCAATCCTGCCGACCGATTATCCGGCGGGTGTTGACGAGCAGCCGGTGCAGGTGGCCGCGCCGGCGTCGCGTTTGCCCTGGGCACTGGCCGCGCTGGCACTGGTCGCGATCCTGGGTGCGCTGGTGTTCGCGGTGTGGCCCCGCAGTGAGCCGTCGGCGCCACCCACGGCGAAGCCGGCCACCTCAACGTCGCGGTCCGCAACCACCACCTCTGCCGCCACCACGTCTGCCACCACCACAGCAAGTACGTCGACGGCCCCGTCGACCCCGGTCACCTTCGAGGCGATGCGGGATATCGTCACCGGCTTCTACGGTGATCTGCCCGGCGACACCTCGGGAGCCTGGGACAAATTGGACAGCCATTACCAACAGCGTGCGGGTCGGGCGGATTATCTGAACTTCTGGTCGACGATCGAGTCGGTGTCGTTGCTGTCGGTCACACCCCGTGATGCGACGAGTGTGGTGGCGCGGCTTCGCTACGTGCTGCGTGACGGCGGCGTCGACACCGAGGATCGTTGGCTGTCAGTGGTGCCTGCAGACGGGCGGCTGCTCATCTACGACTCCGAGCGAATCGGACCCGCATAATGGCCGATATCAGGTAGAGGCCGGTTTCAGTCAGCGGGCAAGAAGGTGCGGCCGGCAATAGGCGCACCAGCCCGATCCGAGACTCGGATAGCCGCAGTGCGGGCAGGTTCCGACCCGGGCTGTGGGGATCTGGTCGTGGCCTCTGAGATCGGACAGTACGACGTCGAGATGACTGAGTTGTCCGGCCATGACATGCAGCCGTGCGGTGATCTGCTCACGCTTAGCCTCGAGTGCCGTTCGCTCGCAGGGCTTTTCATCCTCGATTGGACCGGCGGACCGGGCGCGAAGCCAGTTGATGTCCGACAGCCGGCGGTCGAGTCCGTCGAGTTCGGCGGCTAGTCCCCTCAGTAGGTGTGACAACCGATCGCGGTCGGCCGCAATACCGGCCAGTGCGCCGCCGGAGACGTGGAAACCCAGGGCTGTGGTGGCTGAGCCGAGCACAGCAGCTCCCTTCGCTGACGGCGTTCTAAAGATCCGTTGCGTAAGCTAGCACCACTGCGGGCGATCAGTGAAATCTTTGCGGTAATCGTCTGATTGTGTTCGTGGGCGACAGGACCGCCGGCAAACTCTGCTACCGACGACAGGGTTATTAGGCCTGGCGAACTAGCCGCCCGCCTTGTACTGCGGCGTGGACATCTGGGCGCCGATGACGGTGCCGTCCGTCGCCGGCTTGTAAGTGCCCTGGGTGCCGTCGGTATCGATGGCGGCACCGTCGACATTGCTGTCGCTGTCCTGGGCCGACACTGAACTCGACGGACTCGCGTTGGCTACGACTGTGCTTCCGAAAGCGACCGTAAGACCGATACCGGCGGTGACGAGCGCTGACTTGAGAAAGAGGTTCATAGAACCGACGCTAAAACGGCTTGCTGGTAAGTGGCTGGGAGAACCCGGTGTGAACGGAGCCTCCTGTCAGGATTGAACTGACGACCTTTCGCTTACAAGGCGAGTGCTCTACCACTGAGCTAAGGAGGCGCGGCGCGACCGGTGCGACCCGGATTTGACCGCGCTCAGCTTATCGGTTCAGTCTTCGGCCTCGGAGACGTCGGCATCCACGGTCCGGGGCCCGGATCGCCGGCGGCCGGGAATCGGAATCCGCTCGGCGATATTGCTCAGTGGATTGACCACCATGCTCAGTGTGGTGACCGCCTCGCGCAGCGCTTCGATGGTCGGGGTCAGCGCTTCCAGTCCGGGTGTCAGACGGTTGAGAGTGTCGGCGACTCCGGCGAGTTGTTCCAGTGGACCGTTGCGTGCTGTCAGCTTCTCAATCAGTCCGCCTTCGGCCAGCAGTCGGTCGGCCAGGCCGTCCTGCGCGAGCACGCGTTCGAATAGTCCGTCCTCATCGAGCAGTTGGTCAACCAGGCCGCCTTTGGCCAGCGCACGCTCGAGACCGCCACCCTCAGCGGTCAGACGTTCCAAGACTCCGTCGGGTGCGGTGAGTCGGTCGATGAGTCCGCCGGGGCGCATCAGGCGGTCCAGTGGGCCGTCGGTCGCCAGGGCGCGGCCCAGTGGGGCATCGTCCTCGATGAGCGCGGCGAGTTTGTTGGCGCGTTCGACGGTTTCGTCGAGACCCAGGATGTGGACGACGGAATCCCGCGCCGAGGGAAAGGCGGCGTCACCCAGATTGCTTTTAGCGAAGCCGACGGCGGCTTCAGCGGCCATCAGTCCGGCGTCGGCGGCCACCAAGCCCACCCGTACCGGTGCGACCGCCAGGTCAACCAGAGCCTTCGCCCAATCCATAGCTGAAGTCTAGGGCCGTGGTCCCGCAGGACCCTAGCCAGCGTTACTCACAGCAACCTCACAGTGAGTTCGCAGCTCTGAGCCACCCTGGAGGGAGCAGATTGACAGCATGCCCTCAGCCACACCGCAGGCACGGTCCGAAGCCCTACCCGAGGCCCGCATTCTGGTCGTCGACGACGAGATCAACATTGTCGAACTTCTCGCGGTGAGCCTGAAGTTCCAGGGCTTCGAGGTACACACCGCCACCAGCGGCACCGCGGCGCTCGACCTTGCACGTCAGATCCGGCCGGACGCGGTGATTCTGGACGTGATGATGCCGGGGATGGACGGGTTGGGCGTTCTGCGTCGGTTACGGGCCGACGGTATCGATGCGCCGGCGTTGTTTCTGACCGCCCGCGACAGCCTGCAGGACAAGATCGCCGGGTTGACTCTCGGTGGCGATGACTATGTCACCAAACCGTTCAGCCTCGAGGAGCTCGTCGCCCGATTGCGGGTCATCCTCCGCCGGACCGGCAAGGCGGTCGAGGAACCGAAGGAATCGCGCCTGACGTTCGCCGACATCGAACTCGACGAGGAAACCCACGAGGTGTGGAAGGCGGGTGAACTCGTATCCCTGTCGCCAACCGAGTTCACCCTGCTGCGATATTTCGTGATCAACGCGGGCACGGTGCTGAGCAAGCCGAAGATTCTGGACCATGTGTGGCATTACGACTTCGGCGGCGACGTCAACGTCGTCGAGTCCTACGTCTCCTATCTCCGCCGCAAGATCGACACCGGTGATCGGCGCCTCCTGCACACACTGCGCGGCGTCGGGTACGTATTGCGGGAGCCCAGGTAAACCGGCGCGCCCCGGTGAACAATGGGGGAATGGGAGGCCGCTGGTCACGCGCGCTGCCATTGCGGGTGAGCCTGGTCGCCGCGATGTTGCTGCTGGTGGCCTGCGGGCTGTTGGCATCGGGTATCGCGGTCACATCCATACTGCGGCAGAGCCTGATCAACCGGGTGGACCAGTCGCTGATTGATGCCTCGACGGGCTGGGCTCAGGAGCCTCGTCAGGAATTGCCGACGATTCAGGAGCCCAATCCAACGCGTCCGCCGTCCAATTTCTACGTTCAGGGTGTCGACCCCTCAGGCGAGGTGTGGATGGCCATCAACGACCGGCAGGCGCATCCGGCGCTGCCGGAAACCAACGATGTAGGGCCGGTCCCGGTGACCATCACGTCAGCAGGTGCCTCGGCAGTGCAGTGGCGTGCGATGTCGGTTCGGGGATCCAATGGCGAATTGATCACCGTCGCAATCGATCTCTCCGATATCCAATCGACTGTCCGCTCGCTGATCTGGCTCCAGGTCGGTATCGGAACGGTAGTTCTCGTGGTCCTCGGCATCGCCGGCTACTGGGTGGTCCAGCGCAGCCTGCAACCACTGGGCGAAGTCGAGGAGACTGCCGCCGCTATCGCCGAAGGTCGCCTCGACAGTCGTGTGCCGCAGGGCGATCCCGGAACCGAGGTGGGTCAACTCGCACTTGCCCTCAACGGAATGCTCGCGCAAATCCAGCATGCAGTCGCGTCCTCGGACGCCTCGGCCGAGAAGGCTCGAATCTCCGAGGACCGGATGCGCCGGTTCATCACCGATGCAAGCCATGAGTTGCGCACGCCGTTGACCACCATTCGGGGTTTCGCAGAGTTGTACCGCCAGGGTGCGGCCAAGGACGTCGAGATGTTGATGTCACGAATCGAAAGTGAGTCCCAGCGGATGGGCGGGTTAGTCGAGGATCTGCTGCTGTTGGCTCAACTCGACACGCAGCGCCCGCTGGAACGCACCCGCGTGGATCTGTTGTCGTTGGCCAGTGACACCGTCCACGATGCGCAGTCGATAGCGCCTGCGCGGATGATCACCATGGATGTTCTCGACGGTCCGGGTACACCTGAAGTCCTCGGCGACGAGGCCAGAATCCGACAGGTGTTGGCAAATCTGATGGCGAACGCGTTGCAGCACACGCCAGAGACGGCGCGGATCACCGTGCGGGTGGGAACGGTGGCCGACGACGTCGTGCTTGAGGTCGCCGACGAAGGTCCCGGCCTCGATCCCGTCGATGCCCAACGGGTATTCGAACGTTTTTATCGCACTGATTTGTCGCGCACCCGCGCCAGTGGCGGCACCGGACTGGGGTTGTCGATCGTCGACTCACTGGTCCGCGCCCACGGTGGTCGGGTTTCGGTGGTGACGACTCGTGATCGTGGCTGCCGGTTTCGGGTCATTCTGCCCCGGATCGTCGATCTGCCGGAGCCGCCTGGCTCGCCGGCAATCAGCCCAGCACCGCGATGATCTTGGCCTGAGCCGCGTCCAGGGATTCCGGCGATGGGTTGCGAGGACGCGGGGTAGCCCGTCGCGCGAGCGATCGTCGGGCCATCGAGGCGCGAATTGCTTTCGAGGATGGGCGGCAGATCCACGCGCTACTGTGCGGCAGATCCACGCGCTACCGTGCGGCAGATCCACGCGTAAGATTGCGGCAGATCCACATGAGGCAGTGGACTCGACCTGGTAAGCGCCCTATGGATGACACCCCCGGCCTGACCCGCATGATCGCAATGAGGGGACACGACCTAGCCCCAATACGCCTAGCCCAGAGCCGCGATGATCTTGGACTGGGCTTCGTCCAGGGATTGCGGCGATGGGCTGCGGTCCACATTGGCGAAGCCGAAGTCGGTCAGATTGAAGGCGGGGAACACGTGCACATGCAGGTGCGGAACTTCCAACCCGGCGATGATGACGCCGGCGCGGGTCGCTCCGAACGCGGTGCAGACGGCCCTGCCGATGCGTTGAGCGACGTGCATCACCCGATCGAGCACCGCGGGGTCAAGTTCCTGCCAGTTGTCGACCTCGTCGCGCGGGACCACCAGGGTGTGCCCGGGTGTCATGGGCTCGATGGTCAGAAACGCCACGACATCGTCGTCTTCGTAGACGAATCGGCCCGGTATTTCGCGGTTGATGATCATGGTGAAGACCGATGGCATGTGACTCAGCATAGGGTTCGACTCAGGAAAACATCCGGTCTATTTCGCTGATCGACCACGGCGGGGACGCGTCATGGTTGCGGTAGCCGAGCAGTGCGGGTGCGGGTCGGTCGAAACGGCCCACGAAACCGCCTGCAGCGATGAGGATCTGGCCTGTCACCCGGCTGGAGAGATCGCTGACCAGATAGGCGTATAGCGACGCGGCGTACTCCGGTGGTGCGGCATCCAGGGCCGACTGCGCGCTGACCTCGTCGAGCATGCCGCGGCGGCGAAGCGACTCGATCTGCTGCTCGAAGTCGGCCCCGGTGGACAGCCGCGTCTTGGCGCCGGGGCACACCACATTGGCCCGCACACCGTGCTCGGCGAGTTCCGCGGCGATCGCCATAGTCAGTCCATTCACGGCACCCTTGCCGGCCGGGTAGCCGGTACCGCCGTAGTCACCGAGGAAGGCGAACGAACTCGTATTGACGATGGACCCACCGCCGTGGGCGACCATGCGCGGGGCGGCGGCACGACAGGTAGCGAACACCGTGCCGAGGTGGACGTCGATCAGATCCTGGAACTCCTGCGGGCTGACGTCCAGTATTGATGAACCGGTCGGTTCCGCTGTTCCCGCGCAGTTGATCAACGCATTGATCCGGCCGAACTCGTTCTCGCACAACGAGATCAGGCCTTCAGCTACCGCGCCGTCGGAAGCCGAGCCGGGCAGTCCGACAGCTTGTCCGCCGTTCGCGACAATGGAGCTGACCGTTGCTTCTACCGGTTCGGGGTCGCGGCCGTTGACCACGACCCCGGCACCCAATTCGGCGAGAAGCGCGGCGACCGCAGCCCCGATCCCGCGGGACCCGCCGACGACAACCGCGCCAAATCCGCGCAGTGGCAGATCGGTCACGCCGACGGTGGCGCCTGCCCGAACTGCATACCCTCGAGGTTCCAGTAGCCGCGCAGATTGGTGATCAGGCCGGCGTCGTTGACGAGGTAGCAGAAGACTCCGCGCACCGTGCTGGTCATCCCGCCTTCGAACTCGCTGCGTAGCACCAGAATATGCGCCACCTCATTGGGCGAGCTCGACGGAAACGTCTCTTCGCAGGTGACCCGCAACGTGTTGGCGGCGATGTTGGCGTCATAGAACGCCGCGATCGCCTCTTTGCCGCGCACGCCGAGTCCGTCGGGATTGGTGTAGGACGGTCCGATCGGATCCTCGATGACCACGTCCGGCGCCATCAGCGCCAGCCACCCCTCGCGGTCGTGGGACTGCACGCACCGCCATGACTCGCGCGAGGCAGCCAGGGCGGGCGTCAGCTCCGTCGTCTTTTGGGTCAAGGTCAACGGTCCTCGTCGGTGTAGCGGATGACGCCGCGGATATTGCGGCCCTCCAGCATGTCCTTGTACCCGTCGTTGATCTGCTCGAGGCGGTACTGCCGGGTGATCATGTCGTCGATATTGAGCTTGCCAATCTTGTACATCGACAGCAGTTGCGGGATGTCGTGGTGCGGATTGCCGCCGCCGAAGATGGTGCCCTGCAGGTTCTTCTGCATCAGCGTCAACATCGCCAGGTTCAGGGTGACATTGGTGTCGAGCATGCTGCCGATAGCGGTCATCACGCAGGTGCCGGACTTGGAGGTGAGGTTCATGTAGTTGTCGACGTCGGCGCCATTGACCTCACCGACGGTGACGATCACCTTCTTGGCCATGAAGCCACCGGTGACTTCGGCGATGCCCATCATGGCCGCATCGAGATCGGGGTAGGCGTGGGTGGCGCCGAACTTCAGGGCGGCATCGCGCTTCCACTCG
>JBAXIR010000101.1:0-10177 GCA_037138275.1 Mycobacteriaceae bacterium
ATCTCCAAGACCGGTGACAGCGTCACCACCTACGGCGAACCCTGGAACATGAACTAACACAGCACAACCGATATGACGATGGCCCCGGCTCACGCCGGGGCCATCGTCATATTCCGGCAGTCACTGCGCCAGGCGCTCCGCGGCAGCGGCGATCCGTTCATCGGTTGCTGTCAGCGCCATGCGGACGTACCGGGCCCCTGCCGGGCCATAGAAGTCGCCCGGCGCCACCAGAATTCCGCGCTCCGCCAGCCAGGCGACGGTGTCGCGGCAGGGTTCGCCACGCGTCGCCCACAGATAGAGCCCTGCCTCGGAGTGCTCGACGGTGAAACCGGCCAATCGCACCGCGCCGAGTAGCACCGCTCGCCGGCCGGCGTAGCGGGCACGCTGCTGTGCCTGGTGTTCGTCGTCATCGAGGGCGGCCACCATCGCCGCCTGCACCGGCGTGGGCACCATCATCCCCGCGTGTTTGCGCACGGCGAGCAACTCCGCCACCAACGATGGATCGCCGGCGACGAAACCGGCCCGGTATCCGGCCAGCGATGAACTCTTCGACAGGGAATGCACCGCCAGCAGGCCACTGTGGTCGCCGCCGCAGACGTCCGGGTGCAACACCGACACCGGAGCCTGCTCCCAACCGAGACCCAGGTAGCACTCGTCGGAGACCACCAGTGAGCCCCGCTCCCGTGCCCACTCGACGACCTTGCGCAGATGCTCGGCGCCGAGCACCCTGCCGGTGGGGTTACTCGGCGAGTTGAGATAGATGAGGGCCGGCGACAGCGGTCCCAGTTGGGTCAGCGAGTCGGCCGCGATGACCTGGGCGCCGGTCAGGCGGGCGCCGACCTCGTAGGTGGGGTAGGCCAATTCGGGAATCACGATCGTGTCGTCGGCGCCAAGGCCCACCAGCGTAGGCAGCCAGGCAATGAGTTCCTTGGTCCCGATCACCGGCAAAACGGCATGTTCCGGCACGCCGGTGATGCCGTACCGGCGGGCCAGCGCGGCCACCGCGGACGCCCGAAGTGCGGGCGTTCCCGCCGTCAACGGGTACCCGGGCGCAGCGGAGGCCTGCGCGAGAGCGGCGCGGACTACCGGTGCCACCTCATCAACCGGCGTGCCCACCGACAGGTCGACGATGCCGTCAGGATGCGCGCGCGCCGTAGCCGCGGCGTCGGCCAGGGTGTCCCAGGGGAACACCGGCAGCGACGCCGATACCGGGCGACGCCGCACCCGCGGCGGGGTGTGGGCCGTCAGTCGTCCTCGGCCTTGGGCGGGAGGTCCTTGACCACCTGCGGATCGTTCTCGGTCAGCCCCAGCTTCGCCGCGCCGCCCGGCGAGCCCAACTCGGCGAAGAAGTCGGCGTTGATCTGGGTGTACTGCGACCACTGATCGGGCACGTCGTCCTCGTAGTAGATCGACTCCACCGGGCAGACCGGCTCACAGGCGCCGCAGTCCACACACTCGTCGGGGTGAATGTAGAGCATGCGTTCGCCCTCATAGATGCAGTCGACCGGGCACTCCTCGATACATGCCTTGTCTTTGATGTCGACGCAGGGTTCGGCGATCACGTAGGTCACGAAGGTTCTCCTCGATGTGCTCTTCGTCGTCAATCTGTTCAGGGTCTATCCGTCTGCGGCCGGGGCAGCGCCTCAGTATCCGATATCCATTCCCGGATTTCGGACTCAGTGTGCCCTAAATCGGGGTTGTTCCCCAAAATCCGGCTGTGGAAATGATCCTAGGCGGTGAGCTCCTAGGCTGTCTCATCGCCGGCCCGGAAACCTGATGTCGCCCCGCCACCCTGAGCGTGTACGGCTCGGCGGGGTGGGCCGACGGTAGCCTTCATCGATGGTGGCCACCTTCGGTATCTCCCTGGTGCTTGCCTTCGTCATGGGCGTGGCCATCCAGCGCGGGAACGTCTGTATGGTCGTCGCGTTTGACGATCTGATCTATCGCCGCTCTGCGGTTCGCCTATCGACCATCGTGTCCACATGGTTGATGATCCCCGGGGGCTTAGCCCTGCTGTACCTGATCACCGGGTTCACCCCGAAGGCGGAGTTGTTCCCAGTCACCATTTGGTCCGTGGTCGGCGGTCTGCTGCTCGGCATCGGGGCGGTGGTCGGCGGCGCGTGCACCGGGGGTGTCGTGGCACGCATCGGTTCGGGCGAGTACGTCTTCATGTTGACGATCGCCGGCTTCGCGGCGGGCTGCCTGGGTGCCCAAGCACTCGGTCCCGCCGCGACCATCCACGCCACCGTCGTGCCGACCACCGTGTCACCGCATTATCCCGTGCTCGCACTCATCGGGCTCGTGATCGTCCTCGCCCTCAACGTCCGCTGGCTGCTCAAGGGCCGGCACGAGGGTTGGCGGGATTTCCTTCGCAACGCCTGGGATCCGCGCACGGCAAACATCATCATCGCCACGGTGACGCTTGTACTGGTCCAGATTTACGGCCGCCCCTGGGGATACGCGGAACTATTGGGTGACGCGTCGAGGCGGGCCCTCGACGGCATCGTGGGCGGGTTGGCGCTGTTTGCCGCGTTGGTGATCGGGGCGATCGTTGGCGGGCGCACCTGCACGCGCGCCAAACTCACCGGCCCACTCAAGGGCCGGGCCATCCGATGCTTCGTCGGCGGCCTGATTATGGGGATCGGTTTCAGTGTGGGCCCCGGATCGTTTAGCGGGCTGACCTTTTTCGGCCAGCCACTCCTGCTGCCGTACGCCTGGGTCGTGATGGGGGCCGCGTATTGCGCGATCCTGCTCGGATTGGCCTACCTGCGATCCACATTCGGAGACTGGATCAAAACCAGGCGCAGCTGAGCCGAGGTTGCGCCGACTCAGGCCGCCCGCTTGACGTAGGTGGTGGTGCGCTGACGAGCCGGTCGGCCGATGCCCTCGGCGATCGCGACAAGTTCGGCAACGCTCTTGGCTGACCCATATTGCGAACCCGCCATCCGGGAGATGGTCTCCTCCATCAGGGTCCCACCCAGATCATTGGCGCCGCCGGTCAGCATCACTTGGCTGCGCTGCGCGCCGAGTTTCACCCAGCTGGTCTGGATATGGGGAATGCGGCCGTGCAGCATGATTCTCGCGAGCGCATGCACGGCGCGATTGTCGCGGTGGGTGGGACCCGGGCGGGCGGCACCGGCCAGATACAGCGGCGACGATTGGTGCACGAACGGCAGCGGAACGAACTCGGTGAATCCGCCGGTGCGGTCCTGAATTCCGCGCAGCACATTGAGATGAGCGACCCAATGCGACGGGGTGTCGACGTGGCCGTACATCATCGTCGAACTCGACCTCAGGCCCACGTCATGTGCGGTGCTGACGATCTCAACCCATTGCGAGGTGGGCAACTTGCCCTTGGTGAGTACCCAGCGCACCTCGTCGTCGAGAATCTCGGCGGCCGTTCCGGGGATGGTGTCCAGACCTGCTTCCCGCAGACCGATCAGCCACTCGCGAACGCTCATACCACTGCGGGTGACACCGTTGGAGATCTCCATCGGGGAGAATGCATGCACATGCATCGAAGGCACCTTAGCCTTCACCGCCCGAACCAGATCCGCATAGCCGGTGACGGGCAGTTCGGGGTCGATCCCACCCTGCATGCAGACCTCGGTCGCACCCGCGACGTGTGCCTCCCACGCCCGCTCGGCCACCTCCTGAGCGGATAGCGAGAAGGCATCCGCATCCCCTTTGCGCTGTGCGAAGGCGCAGAACCTGCAGCCGGTGTAGCAGATGTTGGTGAAGTTGATATTCCGGTTCACCACGAATGTGACGTCGTCGCCGACGGCATCCCGCCTCAGCGAATCTGCCAGTGCAGCAACGGCATCCAGCGCAGAGCCGTCGGCGGTGGCCAGTGTCAGATACTCGGCGTCACTACAGCCTGCCGGATCACGCTCGGCTGAGCGCAGCGCAGCGGCCACGTCGGTATCAACGCGCGCGGGTGCGCGCGACGCCAACTCCCCGACCCGCTCACGGATCGACTCCCAGTCGCCGAAGGCGCTGCCGAGATCACTTCGGGTCTCTGTTCGCCGACCCTCGGTGTCGATAGCGCTGTGCAGATCGGTACGGCCCAGCGACTCGGCGGCCTCATCGGGTTCCTGCCATGGCCGCCCTACCGGAGTGACGTCGCGAGCGAATCCGGTTTCCGGGTCGGCCAGTGCGGCCAGGTGCGCGGCGACTCTCGGGTCGATCCAGGCCGCGCCGGCTTGCACGTACTTCGGCTGGGCGGTGAGTCGTTGCACCAGATCGAATCCGGCCTCGGCGGTCACCGCGGCCAAATCGTCCAACGCCGGCCAGGGCCGTTCCGGGTTGACATGATCGGGCGTCAGCGGGGATACACCACCCCAGTCGTCCACACCCGCGCCCAGCAGCGTCAGGCACTCCTGGCGTGACACCAGATTGGGTGGTGCCTGGATCCGCATATCCGGTCCGAGCACCAGTCGCGTCACCGCGACGGTAGCCACGAAATCGTCGAGGCCGGCGTCCGGTGTGGCGGCCATCGCGGTGTGATCCTTGGCGCGGAAATTCTGCACGATGACTT
Source organism: Mycobacteriaceae bacterium (assembly GCA_037138275.1). Lineage (GTDB taxonomy): Bacteria > Actinomycetota > Actinomycetes > Mycobacteriales > Mycobacteriaceae > Mycobacterium. Next base: position 4,538 of record JBAXIR010000101.1, read on the forward strand.
CCTGGATGTGCCCGAATTCCTTGTGCAGACGCCGGATCGCATGCACCGTGTCGGCCCGCTCGGCGAGCGTCTCCCCGATTCCGACCAGCAGGCCGGTGGTGAACGGGATGGACAGCCGGCCGGCATCGGTCAACGTGCGCAGGCGCACGACGGGATCCTTGTCCGGGCTGCCGTAGTGGGCCTGGCCCCGAGTCTCGAACAACCGGGGCGACGTGGTCTCCAGCATCATGCCCATCGAGGGCGCAACCGGTTTCAGCCGGGACAATTCCGTCCAGCTCATCACCCCGGGGTTGAGGTGCGGCAGCAGACCGGTCTCCTCCAGCACCCGGATCGCCATGGCGCGCACGTAGGACAGGGTCGAGTCGTAGCCACGTTCGTCGAGCCACTGCCGGGCCTGCGGCCAGCGCGCCTCGGGCCGGTCGCCGAGGGTGAACAGCGCCTCCTTGCAACCGAGTTGGGCGCCGCGCGCGGCGATGTCGACGATCTCATCAGGCTCGAGGTACATATCGCGGCCGGCGGCCAGCAGCTTGCCCGGCACCGTGACGAACGTGCAGTAGTGACAGGTGTCGCGGCACAGGTGGGTGACCGGGATGAACACCTTGCGCGAGTAGGAGACCGGCAGTCGGCCCCGTGCGCCGCGGCGACCCGCTGCCTCGAGTCCCGCATCGCGCACCCGGGCCGCACTGGCGCACAGATCGATCAGATCCTCGCCGCGCGCCGTCATCGCGACGGCGGCCTCGTCGACGTTGAGGGCCACCCCGTCACGGGCGCGGCGCAGCACCCGCCGCAATGCCGCCGGTGAGGGTCCTTCCGCTCTCGATGGAACGACCGGTGTGGGCAGCGAACTACCGGACGTCATGGGCACACCTCGGCACCATCGGCGATCGGCATGGACACCACAGTAGTACCAGCTGTTTAGCGGCCATCCGGAACGCACGGCGGTGCGCAGATGTAACGCGCGACGGCCGAAAACGTACAGTAGCTAATAAGGCCGATAGCAAACACCACCACCCAAACCACCACCACCCAGGGGGCAGTCCGAATGACGGTGTCTATGCGTTCCACCCTTGCCGCGGGTCTGGCTGCGGCGACCGTGAGCGCGGCGGCGGTCGTTCCGGTGACCCTTCCCGGGTCCGCCGCGATCACGCTGCCATCGATCGAGCTGAGCGCGTCCGTGCTGCCATTGAATCAACCTGCCGCCGCCGCAGCCGGCGCGGTTATTGGCGATAACGCCCCGCGGCCCGCGGCCGCCGCTCTACCGGCATTCCCGGGTCCGGTCACGGTCTCGGCGACGGGATCCGCCAGCGACACCATCATCAATGCCTATAACGCCATCGAACCCTGGGTGCAGTGGGGCTTCGAGGTCGCCGCCTGGGCCGTCAGCTATCTGCCCTGGCCGTTGGGCTGGCTGGGCCAACAGATCAACATCGCCTACAACACCGGCGAACCGATCGTGCAGGCGCTGGTCTACAGCTTCGCCTACCTGATCGACGGCCAATTCGATCTCATCGGTCCCACGCTGATCAGCGGAGTCAACACCGCCGTCACCAACCTGGTCACCGGTGAGATCGCCTGGGTCCTGAGCTTCTTCCCGCCGTTGCCACCGATCTCATTTCCGGTGTTGCCGGGTGCGTCCGTAGCCGCCCGGAGCGCGGCCGTCGCTGCCCCCGCACCCGCCCGGACCCGTTCGGCAGAGGCTGCCGGGGCCGACACCACCGGGGCCGACACCACCGGAGTCGACACCATCGCCGAACAGGACACGATCCAGCCCCCCGCCACCGAGGCGCCACGCGGCCGGCGCGGGGTCAACCGCAGCGCTGTCCGGGCGCAACCACCGGCGGCGGTGCAGGACTCACCATCAGGCGTGGCGGCCCCGGTCACAGCGGCCCCGGTCACAGCGGCCGGGATCACCGCGGCCGGAGTCAACGGCCCGGCTACGGCCGCCGAAACACCCGACGCACCCGCCGGGTCGACGGCACAGGAGCCGCGGCGGGCCGCACGCGCGCCAGCATCCCGGTCAGCGCATTCGGCGGAGTAACAGGATCGGCGGCACGGCGCCGAATACCAGCAGTATCAGCACCGAAAAGGCCATGATTCCAGGCCCACCGAAGATGATGTCACGGCCCGGGCCGCCGAGGGCCAACGCCGCGACCGTCGCCAGCCACGTCCACAATGGCAGCGCGGCAAGCCTTTTGGATTCCGTCCAGTAACCCGCTGCCCATACCAGCGCAGCATTGATCAGTCCGCATGCCAGGGCGCTGACCGGAACCGGGATCGCTCCGACATAGGTCGGAAGTAGCAGTGCGCTAAGGATCGCCGACAGGACGCCATCAAAAGCGAGCAGGGCCAAAACAACTGGGCCGCAACGGTTTTCCCGGGAGCTACCCGGCGGCGAGATCAATGCCTGCCAGAAGATCGTTTTCCCAGCCCCGCGCGTCCAAACCCCCCGGACGGCCAGACACCAACACGTAGTGCTCCCGGCTCAGCACCGGCAGGATCAACCTATTCGACAATGTGAACGCGCGTCCGGTTGGCCCCAGTTCCACCTGGGTGGCATGTGCACTGATGGCCGCAACCTTGGCTGCGACATGTTCCGGAGCGTCGATGACCGCGGTGATCTGGTCATCGGCAAATCCGTATGAGACGTCGTCGGGCAGCCAGATCCATTCTGGCAGAACATCATCGGTACCGAGTGAATCAATGCCGGCACGAAACTCGGTGGCAGATGTGACCGTCCAGTAGGACTTCGGAACTTGCCAGCGATCCGCCGCTGCGGACACCGCGGCGGCGGTGACCCGGTGGGCCTGAATATGGTCGGGGTGGCCGTAGCCGCCGCCCGGGTCGTAGGTCACCACAACGTGCGGGCGCAGATCGCCGATCACCGTGGCAAGTTGCCCGACGACCACGTCGAAGTCGGCGTCCACGAACTTGGTTCGTTGGCGCTCGGGCGTGCCCGGCATCCCGGAATCCCGCCAGTGCCCGGCCCCGCCGAGGAAGCGTGGACCGTCGACCCCGAGATGACGCAGGGCGGCGGTCAGTTCACCGATGCGGTAGCCGCCCAACTGGTCGGCGTCGTCGACAGCCAACTGCATCCAGGGCGCCTCGATGACCTCACCCTCTTCGCCGAGGGTGCAGGTCACCACGGTTACCTCAGCGCCGCGGGCGGCGTAGCGCGCGATGGTCACACCGTTGTTGATGGTCTCGTCATCGGGATGGGCGTGCACGAACAACAGCCGCGGAACAGTAGGCACCGGCCCTCCTCTGCGTGCATCGTCGTGTCGGCGTCACCCTACCGACTCGAGTTCAGCACCGACTAAATTCAACGCGTGGACCGACGCAACCTCGAATTCGGCTGCGCGGTAATGGCGATAGGACTGCTTGCCGGGCTCGCCGGCCTCGCGACAACCGTGCTGCTGGACTTCACAGAGCACCTCACCTATCACTACAGCTTCGGTAGTCTGCTCGACGGTGTAACCGGCTCAAGTCCCATCCGGCGTGCCGTGGGCCCGATGGTCGGCGGTGCGTTGGCCGGATTCGGTTGGTGGCTATTGCGGCGTCGGGGCGCGGTGCCGACGGTGTCCGAGGCAATCACTCGTCCCCGACCGATTCCCCGGATGGCGATGGCGATCGACTCACTGCTCCAGGTGTTGCTGGTGGGGTCGGGGGCATCACTCGGGCGCGAGAACGCGCCCCGTGAACTGGCCGTCGCGCTCGGCGATTTCGGCACCGAGCGCTGGGCACTGACCGCGAGGGATCGCGAGATCCTGCTGGGCTGCGCGGCCGGTGCTGGACTGGCCGCCGTGTATAGCGTTCCGATCGGGGGTGCGCTGTTCGCATTGCGCGTTGTGCTTCGCACCTGGAACCTCCGGGCCGTCGGGACCGCGTTGGTGACGTCGAGTCTGGCCGTGGCTGTGGCCGCGCCGGTGACCCACGACCGGCGGGAACTGGCCTGGCCCGACCCGCAACTGTCGTACTCATTGACCGCCGTCGCGCTCGTGTTGGCACCGCTGGCGCTCGGTGTCGGTGTGGCATTCAACAGGATCGTGGCCCGAGCCCGCTCGCATGCCGGGGTGTTCGGGTCCGGGTCGCACGACTCCTGGCTGATCATCCCCGCGATCGCGGCCGCAGGCCTCCTGGTGGGTATCTGTGCGCACTGGTTTCCCGAGCTTCCCGGCAATGGTTCAAGCATTCTGACGATCAGCCTCGACAGCAGTCTGACTCTGGCCTCGGCAGCCGCACTGCTACTCCTCAAGCCACTACTCACGGCAGCCTTCCTGCGCGCCGGTGCGATGGGCGGATTGCTCACCCCGGCATTGGCCACCGGCGCGGCGATGGGTGCGGTGGTCGCGCTATCGATTAATTCCTTCACAGAACTGCACCTCGACGTTGCCTCGGTCTCGCTGGCCTGCGCGGCGGGCGTACTCGCCATCACCCAGGGCACCCCGTTATGGGCGGCGATCTTCGTCTGGGAGTTGGCCCAGCCGCCGGTGTGGCTGCTGATCGTCTTCGCCGTCTCGAGCATCGGCGCGCACGGCCTGCACCGCATCGTCATGAGGACGCGTACGGATCAGAAGACGACGGTCTGATTCCCGTCCCGAATGATGCGGTCTTCACAATGCCAAGACACCGCGCGGGACAGTACGGCCCGTTCTACATCCGCACCGAGGCGAATCAGATCGTCGACCCCGTGGCGGTGATCGACCCGAACGACATCCTGTTCGATGATCGGTCCCTCATCAAGATCCTCGGTGACGTAATGCGCCGTTGCGCCAATGAGTTTGACACCACGCTCCCGAGCCCGTCGATAGGGTGACGCTCCGATGAACGCCGGCAGGAACGAATGGTGGATGTTGATCACCGGGCAACCGACCTCGCTCAGAAAATAGGGCGTGACGATCTGCATGTAGCGGGCCAAGACGACCAGGTCGACATTGCCGCGCAGCAATTCGAGTTGGCGCTGCTCGGCCTGTTCGCGAATGTCCTTGGTGGCAGGTATGTGGACGAAGGGAACTCCGAACGGACGCACCTGCTCCGCAAGGTCGGGATGGTTGGCGATCACCATCGCGATGGACATCTCAAGCTCACCGCGTCGGTTGCGCCACAGCAGATCGAGCAGGCAGTGATCTTCCTTGGACGCCATGATGGCCACCCGCTTGGGTTTGGTGGCTTCGGTCAGCCGGAAGTCGATCTCGTAGGGCGTGGCGACCTTCTCGGCGAACTCGCGGTCGAGCCCATCGCGGGCCGCCGCCAACCCGGGCAGGTGAAAAATGGTGCGCTGCATAAACGTTCCGCCCGACTGGCTGGTGGCGTGCTGATCCAGCGAGATGATGTTGGCCCCGGCGTCGGCCAGGAACGTGCTGACGGCGGCGACCAGGCCGGGCCGATCCGCGCACCGCAACAGCAGTCGGCCGAGATCGCGCAGTGGCAGGTCACCCCGGTGTCGGGGAAACTCGGCAGCCGCGACACCCACTCCGGCATCCCCTGACATGACCTCTCCCGTTCCCGCTACGTAGCCCCGTGGGAGGGTACCCCGAGCGACGGGGCCCGCGACCTGCCGCATCAGAGTCGCAGGATCGTCAAAAAAGTCGCGGCCTCCGAGCCGAAAAAGCCTTTGCTGGGACTTAACTTAGGTATGGTGCC
>JBAXIR010000102.1:0-10140 GCA_037138275.1 Mycobacteriaceae bacterium
CCCCCGACTCACCCCCAACTCCGCGGCCACCTCCGCCGCCACCGCCTCCCAGTTATCGACACACCACTGAAACCGATCCATCGCATCGCCATCACCCATCCGCACCTGACACAACCGGCCCGCCGCCAACAACCGCCGCGCCACCGCCGCCCGCTCATCACGCAGCGCACACGCCATCTCCGCCAACAACGCCGGCTCATCACAGGACTCGAACATACATTCGATAGTAGAGACACCCACCGACACGAACCCAGACTGTGGATTGACGTAGGCAGCGATCCCCGAACGGCCACGCTCTACACTCCGTGCGAGCCCTATTCTTAAAGCAGTTCTAAGAGTCCACAGGAGGCGTGGTGCCCACCCAGAATCAGACCATCTCCAAGGTCCTCGTCGCCAACCGTGGTGAAATCGCGGTGCGGGTGATCCGGGCGGCCAGGGATGCCGGTCTGGGAAGTGTGGCCGTCTATGCCGAACCGGATGCCGACGCACCACACGTACGCCTCGCCGACGAGGCCTTCGCCCTCGGCGGCCAAACCTCCGCGGAGTCCTATCTCGACTTCGGCAAGATCCTCGACGCCGCAGCGAAATCGGGCGCCAACGCCATCCACCCCGGCTACGGATTCCTCTCCGAGAACGCTGATTTCGCCCAGGCCGTCATCGACGCCGGGCTGATCTGGATCGGTCCCAGCCCGCAGTCCATCCGCGATCTCGGCGATAAGGTCACCGCCCGACATATCGCGGCCCGCGCACAGGCACCCCTGGTGCCCGGCACACCCGACCCGGTTAAGAATGCCGACGAGATAGTGGCCTTCGCTCGCGAGTTCGGCGTCCCGATCGCGATCAAGGCGGCCTTCGGCGGCGGCGGCCGTGGCATGAAGGTGGCCCGCACCCTCGAGGAAATCCCGGAACTGTTCGAATCGGCCACCCGCGAGGCCATCGCCGCCTTCGGTCGCGGCGAGTGCTTCGTCGAGCGCTACCTCGACCAGCCGCGCCACGTTGAAGCTCAGGTGATCGCCGATCAGCACGGCAACGTCATCGTCGCGGGAACCCGCGACTGCTCACTGCAACGCCGATTCCAGAAGCTCGTCGAAGAGGCTCCGGCACCCTTCCTGACCGACGCGCAGCGCAAGGAGATCCATGAGTCCGCCAAACGGATCTGTAGGGAATCCGGTTACTACGGTGCGGGCACCGTGGAGTACCTCGTCGGCCAAGACGGCCTGATCTCCTTCCTCGAGGTGAACACCCGCCTTCAGGTGGAGCATCCGGTCACCGAGGAGACCTCCGGCATCGATCTCGTTCTTGAGCAGTTCCGAATCGCCAATGGCGAAAAGCTGGCTCTCACTGAGGATCCCGAGCCGCGCGGGCATTCCATCGAGTTCCGGATCAACGGTGAGGATGCCGGTCGCGGGTTCCTGCCCGCGCCCGGACCGGTCACCAAGTTCGAGCCTCCGACTGGTCCCGGCGTTCGCCTGGACTCCGGTGTCGAGTCCGGATCGGTCATCGGCGGCCAGTTCGACTCCATGCTGGCCAAACTGATCGTGAGCGGAGCCACCCGCGCGCAAGCCCTGCAGCGAGCGCGGCGCGCACTCGAGGAGTTCAACGTCGAAGGTCTGGCCACCGTGATCCCGTTCCACCGTGCGGTGGTCAGCGACCCTGCCTTCATCGGTGACGAGAACGGCTTCACCGTGCACACCCGATGGATCGAAACTGAGTGGAACAACACCGTCGAACCGTTTACCGGCGGCGGTGAGATCGACGACGAGGAGAACCAGACACGCCAGACTGTCGTTGTCGAGGTCGGTGGCCGACGGCTTGAGGTGTCACTGCCGGGCGGTCTCGCACTCGGAAACGGCGGCGCAACCGATGCCGGCGTCCGCAAGAAGCCCAAGCCGCGCAATCGCGGGGCGCACGGCGGTGCCGCGGCCTCCGGTGACGCGGTGACCGCGCCGATGCAGGGCACCGTCGTCAAGGTGGCCGTCGAGGAGGGGCAGACGGTCAGCATCGGCGACCTCGTCGTCGTGCTGGAGGCCATGAAGATGGAGAACCCGGTGACCGCCCACAAGGACGGCGTCATCACCGGACTCGCCGTCGAGGCCGGGGCGGCCATCACCCAGGGCACTGTTCTGGCCGAGATCAAGTAGCCGACTACCGCGCGACGGTGGACCCGGTCGAGATCAACGCCGGTGCGTGGTACCTGCTGCCGATTCGCACCGACGAGTGGGCAACTCAGGCCTGCTACGCGTGGGCGGTCTGTGAGCCCACTACCGGCGACCCGGTCGCGGAAGTAATGCTGGATCCTCCGAGCGGCACGGTCACCTCACGTGCACAACCGGGACACGACGACGCCGCCGCCGCGGCATCCGGATCGGTGCGACGATTCGCCGCAGGCCTCAACGGCCCGACAACTCCCACACCGTGGCCGACATCCGGTCCGTGATCGCGGTGACGGTGACCCGGCCGTCGTCGTCGGCCCGGCATGACATCGCTTGTAAGACAGCGTTATTGCGCAACCGCGCCTCGCCGTGGCACACCCAGGTCAACGGGATGCCGATCTGTTGTTTGCGCCAGTGGACAGTGTCGGCATCGACCGCCGGAACGCTGAAGCTCCAGGCGGCATCACCACCGGTGCCCAGGGCGCGCTGACCGTCGCACGCCTTCGCAGAGCGGGTCGCCATGGTGAAAGCGGCAGCAGCCGCACCGCTGTCCGGATATACCGCGACGGCCTCGGCCACCACGTGTTCGTGAGTGTCGCCGTCGGTGAACAACAGCACATGAAACTTCGACCAGGAGTCACCCATGAATGCTGACATTCCAACCGCATCCAGAGCCGAGCAGGCCGGCACCGCCGACGCCCCGACAATGGGACGGGACCGGTCGGCGTCGACCTGCAGCCTGACCCCGACGACGTCACCGATCTCAGCCGGGCCGAGCAGAACCTGATCGGTGTCGGCCGCCCGCAGCCCATTCGTCGACATCGCGCGATCCCACCGCGCGGCACCGGACACGGTGTGTGCGCAACCGGTGAGCAAAAGGGCCGTCGAGGCGATCAGAGCCACCTGCTGCCGCATGGGCGGCAATGCTAACCGGGTGACGGTGACAGCGTCGAAAGTCCGATGTCTTCACCGAGGCAGTCGGCGGCGGCAAGGCCGGAGAGCCCGGCCATCGGCAATCCGCCGCCGGGGTGGGCGCTGCCGGAGGCGAGGTATAGCCCGCGCATACCCCGCACCCGATTGGGTGGGCGCTTGAACGCGGCGAACCGATCATTGCTGGCCGCGCCGTAGATGGCGCCCCGGCTACCGGGGAATTCGGTGGCCAGATCTGCCGGGGTGCGCCGCCAGACCAGCGCGTCACCGTCGCTCCAGCGTCCGGCCGCCCGGATGCGATGTTCCATCGCCGTCGCGAGCGTGGTCCAGACCTCCGGCGCCCGCGATCCGTGCGCGGGTTCGGCCGGGGCGTTGGCCATCGCGAACACCGGTTCGGCGTCCGCCCACCCGGTCAGTCCATGGCAGCGTTCCTGCGCGCACAGATAGACCGTCGGCGCCACCGGCGGGCGGTCGCGATCGAAGATATCGGCGAACTCCGCGTCGTAGTCGGCCGGGAACAGCACCTCGTGCGGTCGGCGGTCGGCCAACCGGGCAGCGCGCAACACCCCGGTCCAACCGGACATCGAGGGCGCCGCCGCGGCGGGCAGACGCCGGCCGGCATCGGGCAGCCCACCGTGGCGAAGCCACCCGGCGTCCGCGTTCACCACGACCGCCCGGCCGAGCCGCAGCCCACCGCCGGTCAACTCGACGCCGACCGCCGCACCGTCGCGCACCACCACCCGCTCGACCGGGACTCCGCACTCGATGACACCGCCGCGGGACTCGATCGCGGCGGCCATCGCCGAGACCAGGGCACTGATGCCACCCTGAACCCCGTAGCCACCGAGTGAAAGTTCAACGTGTGCAATACAATTCAGTGTGGCCGGGGCGCTGCGAGGATCGCTGCCGTTATAGGTCGCGTAGCGGCGCAGCAGCATCCGAAGATGCGGCTCGCTAACGTGGCGGTCGATACCGGCGGCCATGCTGCGCATCGGATCGATCGCGGCAACGGCACGCGGGTGGCGCAGTGCGAGGCCGACCATTGCCGCCCATGTCGGGGCCGGACCCTCGACGAAGTGCGGTGCCGCCGACTCCCAGATCAAGCGGCTGTAGCCCAGGAACGACGCGAGTTCACTCTCCGCCTCCGGCCCAAGTGTCGATCGGACGTTGGCGAGCGTCTGGTGCGGATCGTGAGCGACGTCCAGCACAGCGCCGTCGGCGTAGTGGTAGCGGAAACCCGGATCCAGCCGACGCAGTCCCACCACGTCGTCGAGGCGGACACCGGCACGGGCGAACAGCCCACCGAACACCTCGGGCAGGGTCAGCACGCTGGGGCCGGTCTCAACCTGCACCCCGTCCAACACGACGGTGCCGGCCTTGCCGCCCGGCCGCGGCCCGGCCTCGAGTACCCGCACGCCCACTCCGCGGGCAGCCAGCGCAAGTGCGGCGGCCAGTCCGCCGATACCGGCGCCGATCACCAGCACATCGGCACCACGCTCAACTGACATGCGGATCCCCGCGTCCGGCGGCCCGCAGCATCCGCGGGCCGAGGCTATCCCAGGTCGCTCGTCCCCGCGGAGCCACCAGTGCGCTGAAGCCGGGCAGTGGGTCGCGGGGGTGGGTGCGGGCCCGGTGTCCGTCGGTCGCCGCCTTCACCGCGCTGTCGATCACGTCCAGCCCATCCAGTAGTGCGCTCTCGACCGCGGGCATCGGCCCACCGACGACCGCGCCGGAGATCGGCGTCGAGAAGCGCACCAGCGCGGCCGGGCGGTCCCGTTCCAGAAACACATAGTCGAGGCTCACCGCGACCAGATCGACCGGATTGTGGTCATGCAGGATGCCCAGACCCCCCTTGAGGTCCAGCGGACGCAGGTGTGCCGGACGCTGCCGGCCCTGCGGAAACATCCACAGCGCGCGGCCGGGCCGATCCAGAATGGCGGCGCAGGATTGCAGGCATTCCCGGGCGCGGTCGGGGGTGCTGCGGTCCAGTGGCAGAGCGCCGAGCCAGCCCAGGAACGGCAGGGTGCGAATACTCCGGACATCCACCATCGCCCAGCCCACTCCGCCAAGGGCTTCGTCAAGCACCAGCAGAAGCATCGGGTCCCACCAGGCGACGTGGTTGGCCGCGAAGATGATCGGTCGATCAGCCAGGGCGGCACGGGCGTCGGGTAAGCCGTGGACCCACAGCCCGTCCAGACCGCATGCAACGCGGCGGCGCGCATATGGCCGGGTGACGCGAAGGAAGGCGGGTCGGCGGGAGTCCCCGGCCCGTGCCAGGGCCTTACGATCGGCGTTCACGCGCGCTCGGCGCGGGCGGGGTAGGAACGCCCACGCCAGCGGATGTCGCCGCGGCGGCTCCACCGATAGCTGGTGCCCAGCACGCCCATCATGGCCAGTACGGCCACCGGATGCAGCAGCACGCTGAGCGGACTGTGGCCGTATCGCAGCGCCATGATCATCCGCAGACACACGTTGGCTGCCACGCCGACCGCGGCGGCGGCGGCCAACTGCCCAGCGCCGGTTGCCAGCGCCAGGGGCAGCGCCACGTAGGGCGCGACGAACAACACCAGGTGCAGCCCCATCACGACGATCATCGCCACGGGATGTCCGCCGATGCCCTCGTAGAAGTTTTTGGCGAAACCATGCATGAGTGCGGTGGCATCCGGGTACATCCGGCACTCGGCCATCCGGTCGCCGTCGGCGAAGACGACCCGCCCGCCGCCCTGTTTGACCGCGCGGCACATTGCCATGTCATCGACGAGTTCGGCACGCACCCGCGACCAGCCGCCCACCGCCTCCAGTGCGCTGCGCCGGATCATCAGTAGCTGTCCGTTAGCCGCCAGCACCCGCGGGTCGCGGGTCCGGTAGACCAGGGGCATCGGCAGCCATGCCACATAGGACAGATGCAGCAGCGGCATCATCAACCGTTCGACGAAGCTTCCGGTGCGCTGCCGGGGCACCGCCGTTACCACCGCGGCGCCGAGTCCGCCCGTCACCTGCTCGGCCGAGCCGAGCAATGACAGCATTCGTAGTACACCGTCGGCGCGCAGTGTGACATCGGCGTCGATATTCAGAATTACGTCGCAGTCGGCCAGCGCGCTAAGTCGTTGCAGCGCATACGGTTTGCCAACCCACCCGACCGGCAGAGCGTCACCGGTGATCACCCGTAGGCGTGGCAGTTCGGCCTGCAGGCGCGTAAGCACCGCATCGGTGCCGTCGGTGGAGCCGTCGTCATAGACGATGATCTCGGTGATCGGCCCGTGCGCGGCGTCGACGGATCGGACGCAGCGCTCGATATTGGCCACCTCGTCACGTGCCGGTATCAGCACGCTGATGCCGCCCGGTGCGGCTGCGGCCGCCTCGGGCAGCGCGCGGCCACGGGTCCAGCAGACCGCGTTGAACGCCACCAGGCCCAGCGGCATCAGCGCGGGCAGGGCCAGCAGGGCGGCCAACGCCCGGGGTCCGCTAAAGCTCATACCCGCGCCCCCGAGGTCCCGCTCTGCAATCTTCCGCTCAGCAACCTGCCCAACCGGCCCTCGCGGTCGCCGGAGAACAGCGGCAGCCACATCGAGTTGGGGCCGGCGGCCCGGTGCACGCGCATCCGCACCAGCGGCCGCAGCAGGTGCGTATCGACCCGATCGGGTACCAGGTTCTCGCCGATCCCGTAGCCCTCATCCGACCCGCACCGACCCCGCAGCTGATAGCGCTGATAGAACGGCCCGTTGTCGAGCAGCGCACTGACGTCCACCTTGACCGGCTGTCCGTCCGGATCGGCGAAGGTGGCACCGGTGGGCCAGCGCAGCCCCCACGCGCTGCGCCGGAGGCCGCTGACCGCAAGGCCGGCATCCTCGCGGACACGGCTGGTGCCGTCGGCGGCGAGTTCCACAACCAGGTCGCGCGCGGCGGCCCCGTCGGCAGTGGGCTGCAGACGGTAGAAGATCAGGTCGCGGCCCGGCAGCGCGAGCCGGCCCCACCACCAACTTTGAACACCCAGTCCGTGCAGGGGTTGCGCGCCGCTGTTGCGGTCGTGGTACCCATTGCCCTCGACCCGCAGCGCTCCGCCGGGGGTCTGCAATTCCAGTCGGCCCCGACCCGCGCCGATCATCGGCGTCCAGCGGTGCGTGCACGCCGGATCGGCGGGCACACCGGCGTCGGCGCTCTCCGAGTCGCGGCGCAGCGACCCGGAGAGCGACAACTGCCCGGTGGCCCGGCCGCCGGTGGGCAGGGCGAGGTCGAGGGTGGCCCGCAACTCACGGGTCGGGGCGCCACCGGCAGCACCTGGGGTGTCGGTCCAGGCGAAGGAACAGTCGCCGATCCGCCAGGACCTTCCGTCATCACCCCAGGAGCACTGATCGGGCGGAAATTCGGAGAGCAGATAAAACCGCTCGCGGCCGCCGCCATAGACGACCAGATTGACGCTGGGACGGTCGAGGGGCAGTTGCGGCCGACCGGCGCGCGACGCCGCGGCGTAGCCCGGCAAAAAGGGCAGCCCCCAGGACCAGATGAGGGTCGCGCCCTGGCCCCGATCGTCGACGATGTCGACGTAAAACCAGGTGAAGCCGCCCGGACTTCGCATAACTGCGGGGTCCGGCGCACAGTCGGCAGAACAGATCGTGATCAGAAGGCCTCCGGAATCCGGCCCGGGGTGGGCCCGGAACCTGCGGGATCTAGGCTAACGTCATCGCACTCGTGAGCCAGCACCCGCTCACGCCGGTGTTTTGTGAAAGGCAACCGGACATGACCTCCATGCTTTTCGACGTCTACACACTCAAACCGATGCAGCGTCGCTATCTCACAATCACGATGGACCGGGTGTCGCGGTCCTTCGCACTGGTCGTCCCCTGGCTGGAGGACCCACTACAGGACTATATGGCGACCGCCTACCTGCTCTGCCGCGCGCTGGACAATATCGAGGACTGCGGTCAGCCCCTGGCCTGGCAGCAGCAGCGCTTCGCCGAGTTCACCGGACTGCTGGCCGAGCCCGAGTCCGCGCCCGCCCGGCTGGCCGAATGGGAAGCGGCATCGTGGCCCGGGCTGTCGCCGGACGAGCGGGCGTTGATGACACTCGAGGGCGGATTACCGCTGTGGTTGATCTACGCCAGCTTTCCGACCCGCACCCGCTCGATTCTGCGGAACTGGATTTCGGTGATGGCCACGGGCATGGAAGCGGTCTGCGACCCGGCACAGTCTGCGTCGGTGACCCTGCGCCGCAACGTGCGGGTGCTGACGACTGTCGAGGCCTATAACGACTACTGCTATTCGGTGGCCGGCACCGTGGGCGGGATGGGCACCGAACTCGTCATCGACCACTACGGGTTGTCGTGCGCTGAGGCGACGAGCCTGCTGGCAGGAAGCCAGGCCTGTGGCCGCGCACTGCAGAAGACCAACGTACTCAAGGATTTCGCCGAAGACCTCCAGCGTCAGATCTGCTACCTGCCCGATGAGTGGCTGCGCGACATCGACCACACACCATTAAATTTGGGCGGCGCGCCGGTCGGTTGGGTCCGGGACCTGCTCGACGATATCCTCACCGAGTTGCGAAGCGCCACAGCGTATGTGCTTGACGTGCCGCACCGGGCCAAGGGTTATCGCATCGCCTCCCTGATGTGTTTACTACCGGCGTACGAGACGATCCTGTGCGCGGCTCGGCGCCGAGCGGAACTGTTCACGGCCGGACATCAGATCAAAATCGACAGATCCACGATGGTCCGGTGCATTCACGACGCCGCCTCGCTGGCAGTCGATGACGACGCCATCCGCGGCCTCAGTCAGGACTTCGAACGCGCGATCCGCGACACGCTGCAGACGGCCGCGTCGGCGACGTGACTCTCAGCCGATAGCACCGAAAAAGGTACGCACGTCGTCGATGAACAACTCGGGTTGTTCGAACGCGGCGAAGTGGCCGCCGCGCGGCATGTCGGTCCAGTGCGTGATGTTGTACTTCGGCTCGCACCATCGCCGCGGCGCCCGCAGGATCTCCCTGGGGAAGGCCGCGATGCCGGTCGGCACCTCGACTCGGCCGCCTTCGGCGAGGTTCTTGAAGCTCTCCCAGTACAGCCGGGCCGACGATGCGCCCGACGCGGTGGCCCAGTACAGCATGACGTTGTCCAGTAACTCGTCTCGGCTCAGCACGTTCTCGGGGTGACCGTCGCAGTCGGTCCACGCCCAGAACTTCTCGACGATCCACGCCATCTGCGCCACCGGCGAATCGACCAGCCCGTAACCCAGGGTCTGCGGCCGGGTGGATTGCTCCTCGGAGTAGCCCATGCCCCAGCGCTGGTGGTACATCAGGGCCTCAAGGGCCGCCTGTTCACCGGCCGTGGGGTCGGCCATCGCCTCTGGCGTCGGCATGGCGATGGGCATATTGGTGTGGATCGCGATGCAGCCGTTGCCGCCATCGGCCGAGGCGTCACGTCCGATCTGGGTGGTGACAGCCGCGCCCCAGTCGCCACCCTGGGCGCCGTAGCGGCCGTAGCCGAGCCGAGCCATCAGGGTGCCCCAGGCCGTCGCGATCTTCTCGACGGTCCAGCCCGTGGCGGTGGGTTTGCCGGAGAAACCGTAGCCGGGCAGCGACGGGCACACCACATGGAAGTCACGGCTCAGCGGCTCGATGACCTTCGAGAACTCGACGATCGAACCGGGCCAGCCGTGGGTGATGATCAACGGCAGCGCGTCGGGCTTCGCACAGCGCTGGTGAATGAAATGGATATCCACACCGTCGATGTCGGTGACGAACTGATCGAAGCGGTTTAGCGCGGCCTCCCTGGCCCGCCAGTCGTACCCATCCGCCCAGTAGGCGGCCAACTCCCGGGTGTAGTCCAGTGGGATGCCCTGGGTCCAGTCCGGCACGCATTCGCGCTCCGGCCACCGGGTGCGCTTCAGCCGCTCACGCAGATCGGTGAGGTCGGCGTCGGGCACGGCGATCCGGAATGGATGGACAGCGGGGGAAGTATCGGCCATGGGCCTGATTATGACCGCCGGGGTTCACTAGGCTTTGAGGAATGCGCCTGGTGATCGATCTCAACAAGTGCCAGGGGTATGCGCAGTGCATTCCCCT
>JBAXIR010000103.1:0-10070 GCA_037138275.1 Mycobacteriaceae bacterium
GACTGTAAATCCGTCGGCTAACGCCTACACAGGTTCGAATCCTGTACCTGCCACACGCTGTCGCACGTCGGTCCCGGCGCACCAGAATTTTGCTGAGGGGTGAATCCCGGCGGCCGTCGCACACCGCCATCACAGCTCAGGGCCATTGTGCCGGGAGCAGATCCTTGCGCGTGGGCGTCACGATCCGGGCGATTGCGGTAAGCTAATAAAAACCTGAGAAATTTGCTGCCGAGATTTGGAGTGCGTCATGGGACAGGGTCAAACGGATCGTCGTCGCGGAAATATCGGCGGTCGCCATCGATTGGCTGCCGGCTCAATGCGGTTGGTTTCCGACGCTTCGGGCCAGTGGTCGCTGACACCGGTTGCCCGCCCGAGCCAGTACGTCGGCCGGGTTGGCGCATTAGCGATACTCCTCGGCGTCGGCGCCGCGATCACCGGTCTGCCGGCCGTCGCTGCGGCGGATACCGGGGCGGGCTCGGACTCGACTGTCGCGACGGACGCAACGGACTCGTCTCCGGCGCCGGCGCCGCGACGGCCATCCCGCGGTGCCCGCACAGGCTCGACCGATTCCACGGCGACGCCATCGACGGATCCCTCGGACAACAACGGCCGGCCCGGACGGGTGGCGGCAAACCCCGCGAGTACCGCACCCGCACGGCACGCCAATTCGCATCAGACTGCGACGCCGGCCCCGGCCATCAGCGGGCCGGTCACCTCGGCGCCGCGCGCGTCCACCGATTCGGCTGTGGTGAGCCAGGTTTCGGCCGCGGCTGATACCGCGCCGGCCGCATCGGACACTGTCGAGGCCGCCCAGCAGATCGCACCCGCAGCCGCGACGTCCACGTCGACGCCGGCGGCACCGGTGATGACGACGGCCGCCGCTCGCGGCGCACTGTCGGACGCGGGCCTGAATCCGTTCGCGTGGCTGGGCGGGGGCAGCGATCCGCTGGCCCCCCTCGCCGCGCCGTTCGCCTGGGCAACGCTGGCCGTGAGTCGGCGTGACCTGTCGGGCGCCCGCACCACGGCCGCCCCGGCGGCCGCGGTGAGCTCCGGAGAGCCGGCCGCTGCTGCAGTGGTGACGAATTCGCCGCTGACCGACCTGCTGAGCCAAGCCGATGCCCAGGCGGCGATCTTCGCGGCGGCCAAGCAGTTCGTCCTGACGGTGGTTGCCGGCGGGAATGAGGCCGCGGCGCTGCAGACCGGGCTTGCGGCTCTGGATGCCAACCCGCTATTCCAGAACTTCTCGTGGAATATCGTGTTGGCCGATCCCGGTCTGGCGCAGGCCGTCGGTGGCGCGGTGACATCGGTGATCACCGGGTTGGCTGCCGATGCGCAGGTGCAGGCGGCAATCGGCGAGCGGCTCACCGGATACCTCACCTCAACGATGGGCAATAACCCGGCCGCGGCCGGGATCGCCGCGACGGTCAGTGACGCTGTTGTCGGCCTGCTGGCCAACCCCGCAGCCGGTGCCGGACTCGGAGTTGTGGGCGGCACAGCCGTCACCGTTCTGCTGAGCCAGCCCGGCGTGGTCGCAGCAGTGGGTGACGCGGCCGGTCAGTACGTCGCGGTGGCAGCAGGGAGCAATCCCTCCGCCGCAGCCGACGCCGCGTGGCAGTCGTTACAAGCCGACTCAGCGTTCCAGGACGCGGTAGGTGTCGCCGTCACCGCCGCGGTGAATGTGGCGTTGACCGACTCCGGTCTGGTGAAGGCACTGGGCACAGCCGTCACAGACGTGGTCTCCGGCGTGGCAAGCGACCCGGCGCTGCAGGCGATTGTCGCCCAGCAGGTTTCCGGCTATGTGAACGCCGCGCTCGCGGGTACTCCCGCGGCGGGGATCGCCCCGGCCCTCGGTGATGTCATCGTCGGTGTGATGTCCAACCCGGCTGTCACCGGTGCACTCGCCGACGTCGCCGGTTCGATTTTGGTCGACTTCCTGGGTCAGCCCGGTATCGCCGCAGGCGTGGCAGGCATCGCCGGCCAAGCCGCCACCGCTCTGGTGGCAGGCGCTGATCCCGAGGTGGTTCTCGCGGCCGCTTGGCAAGGGCTGCAAGCTGATTCGGCATTCAACCCGGCGGTGGTAGCCACCGTCACCAATGCGGTGAATGCACTACTGACCAACCCCGACTTGGTCTCGGCGCTGGGGGCCACCACCGCGGTGCTGGTCTCCGCGGCGACGGCCGACCCGGCGGTCTGGTCGTTCATCACCGATCTAGTCGGTTCCACCTATGGCGACATGATCGTCGCGACCCTGACTGACCTCGCGGCGTCCGGCGGGTTGGCTGACCTGGCGAGCTCGGCCGTGACCGGGTTCCTCGGTGCGTCCGGTGTCGCTGCGGCACTGTCGGAGACCGCGGGCCAAGTCACTGCCGCGGCTCTGGCCGGTGCGTCGCTGTCCGACGCACTGCAGAGCGCCTTGGCGTCGCTGCAGGCCGATCCGGCCATTGCGGCCGCCGTGGATGCGCTCGCCTCCGATGCATTGCGGGCGATCCTGGGCGAGTCGGCCGTGCAGAACGCGGTCAGTGCCGTGGCGCGGGATGCGGTCACCAGCCTCATCAGCGGAACGGCCGAAACCCTCGGCTTGGACGCGGTGGCGGGCGACGTGACGGAGGCCGTCGTGGATTCGCTACTGGGTAATGCCGCCGTGCAGAACCTGATCAGCGAACTTGCGCTCGCTATCGCCGACGGCACGCCGGTCGACGCCATCGCCAACACGGTGATTCAGGCCGTCATCAACCAACCGGCACTGCAGGCGGCCGTCGGTGCCGCAGTGGGCCAGGCGGTAGGTGCGATCTTCGGAGACAATCCGATCGGCTTCGTCGTGGGCCAGGTGGTGGGGGCGGCGGCGACGTTCGTGATCGGCGTCGCCGCGGGCATCGCGAACCTGTTCAACCTGTTCGGCGGGGTCACTCCCGCCGCATCGGTGGGCGGCAGCAGCTATCTGATCGAGCAGGGACGGGTTCTGGCACTGCTGGGGTGATAACCCGGCGGGCCGGTCCCGGCCCCGAGGTGCCGGTTACTGGGCCGTCAGTCGACGCGGTCACGCATGCGTGAACCGGGTTCGCCCGTGTCGACCGCCTCAACCAGCATCAGCCACACCAGCGTCGAGAGACCGACCGCCAGTGCCTGTGTGCTGACCGCGAAGGCGATGTATTCGTGCCACGTCGCGGCCAGTCCACAGTGTGTCCCGAGGTCAGCCTTCACCAACATGGTGAACGACAATCCCAAGCCGATGCATAACAGGATCACGGTGAGCACCGGGGCGACTCGCTGACCCACGTCACGCGCGGCTGCACTGCGGCGCACGAAGTTCATCTCGACTCCGAGGGTCAGCAGCACGACGGCGAGGATATTCGCCATTTCGGAGTAGTAACTCGGGGAAACGTCACCGCCGCAAGCTCTTTCGAGATCGATCACCGGGTACCACAGCGCCGTCGCGATCTGAACAACAGCAGTCCCGATGACCAGCGGCACGATCCAGCCGCGCGACGCCGTCCCCTCGCCGAGAGCCGACAGCAGCAGCAGCGTCATCGCCACCACGAACACCATGGAGGCCAGCAGATTGATCCACGCCGACGCGGCGTCACCGAGACCCGCACGCCAGTCGGCGGTGACGATCAGAACCGGGTGCGCTATCACGGCCAGTGCCGCACCTGCAGCCCACCAGCCGGTGAACAGCCGCCGCAGGAATGTCCTGCGATCGGTGGTGCCGCCGTTGATCCGCCACTTCAACGCTGCGGTGCCCAGCACCAACAGCATGTCGAATGCGAAGATCAGCCACGGTGCGTTGGCGGCGTGGCCGTTGCCGGTGATGTCGCAGAGAAACTCGACGACGTCGTCGCTGAAGGTGAAACCGACCACCAGCAGTGCCACCACCACCAGAGCGGTCAAATCCAGGGAATTCCCGCGTGCAACGGCTTCCGGTTCCTGGGTCACACCAGCAGATTAGCGGTGGGCGGCCACCAGCAGCCCGTCCGTGGTGGAGGCGTCCTCAGGTGTCGCCGCTGTCATCATGGTGTCGTGCGCCTGCTCGGCGTCGGTGCCGGCGGGCACGACCAGCAGGACAACGCCGGCTCCGCCCAGGCCGAGAACCTCGATGGTATTGCCGGGTTGGCGACGGTAGCCGGCCAGTCGGACCACGCGACCGCCGATCACCGTCTTGACCGGTGCCGTCGCCCACTCACCGAATTTGTAGGTCACATGGCTGATCGGGCCTAGGCGCACCGAGAGCACGGCGAGCAGATCCGGCAGTTCGGTGAGTAGGTCGTTACTCGCCGGCCACCAGGCGCCGTCGACGAAACCGGTGGGGGAAGCTTTGGGCTTGAGACGCAGTCGTGGTGTGTGCTCGGGCGTGGGCTGGGTCCAGTCGGCGACTGCGCGGGTAGGTGTTGGCGTCGAATGTGTTGGCGTCATCGGTGTTGGCGTCATCAGACGCTCCCATCTGCGGCCGGGAACCGACCGGAATCATTCGGGGTAACGCCAGCCGAGAGGCCGTGCGTGGAATTCCCCGATCTCACCAACCTACTCGCAATACCTCTGGCCGCGAAAAACCAATCATTTCAACCAATTTCGCGACCCGGGACATAAAAAGTGGGCCGGCAGGTTTCCCTGCCGACCCACTAGTTGCTGGCTTTTGCTACTCGGGGCGAACCGCGAGAGCCTGGGGGCCCTTGGCACCCTGGCCGATGTCGAAGGTGACCCGCTGGTTCTCCTCCAGCGACCGGTAGCCGCTTCCGGAGATTTCGGAGAAGTGGACGAAGACGTCCTCGGCTCCACCGTCGGGTGCGATAAAGCCGAAGCCCTTTTCGCTGTTGAACCACTTCACAGTTCCCTGTGCCATTCTTTGCTTCTCTCATTCAATCGAAAGAACGCCTAAATCGGGCGCCCCGTCCCACCCTAGCACGGGAAACGGGGCCCTGATCACGCGCGATTGAAGATCGTTGGAGCGCAACGTCGGCGACTATTTGTCCCTGTCGGCGAACCGGCTATTTGTCCTTGTCAGAGAACACCGGATTCTGCACCGGCTCCGACGAGTGCTCGACGGTGTGCTCCTTTTTCTGCGCTGCGTTCTCGGCTTCCACAGGGTGGGAGAAGAGGCTGTTTTCCACGGGTTTCCTTTGTCTTCAGGCCCAGCCGCGAACTGTTGCGGTGGCTGGGGTGGGGAATCGCTCGAGCAAATCCATCTGCGGATCAGGGCTCGGTGTCGCACTGAGGGCGAAGCGACTCGTAGAACCCACTCTACAGGCTCGGAGCGGCTTTACGATTCACCGATGGCCATCACGGTGCCCGATGACCCTCGCCTGGCCAATGACACTGAGCGGCGGGTCTGGAAGGCTCTGAAAGAGCAACTCGGCGAGGGTGACCTGGTGATCGCCGGCCAGCGGGTCACCGATCATCTCAAGGACCACGAGATCGACTTCGTCGTCGCCATCGAGGGTGCAGGAATCGTCTGCGTCGAAGTCAAGGGCGGCGAAGTCACCCACAACGGCCAAGTCTGGCTGCAGCGGCTGCACAGCGGCAAGATCAAAACCATCGAACCGGTCCGCCAGGTCCGCCAAGCTCGCTACGCACTGCGCAAATTCATCGAGAAGGATCCTCGCTGGACACAGGGCCGGGTGCGTTGGAACCACGTCGTCGTTCTGCCGAATAGTCAATTCTCCCAAGACTTTGCACTCACCGACTGCCCGCGGTGGATGGTCATCGATCGTGACGACTTCCCGACCATGATGGCGCGTATCCGCGCTATCGCGCTCCAGCACGAAGAGGACCTATCGCTACTGGGGGCAACGGGAATCAAGCAACTCCAGACCACTTTGAGCGGTCGCGGGCTCCCGCAGCGCGACGTCGTCGCCCGGGCTTTGGAGAACGAGGATGCCGCCAACGTCCTCACTGACCGTCAGGCCGTGATCCTCGACGCCATCCAACTGCTCACTCGTGTCGAAGTTCGCGGCGGCGCCGGCAGCGGCAAGACCTTCATGGCCCTCGAACAGGCTCGTCGGCTGGCCAACTCCGGCCAGCGTGTTGCGCTGCTGTGCTACTCCCACGGCCTGGCTTCCTACCTCAAACGCATCACCTCACGATGGAGCCGACGTCAGCAGCCCGGTTACGTCGGAGAGTTCCACGACCTCGGTATCGCGTGGGGCGCCGACAAAGGACCCGACGAGTCCGAGCGCAGTGTCGCCAGCGAACAGTTCTTCGAGCATGATCTGCCCGCCCAGATGTTGGAGTTGGCCAATAACCTGGCCGACGGCCACCGGTTCGACTCGATCATCATCGACGAGGCCCAAGACTTCGCCGACAGTTGGTGGGAGCCACTGCTGGCCGCACTTCACGATCCGGAGACCGGCGGTATCTACGTCTTCAGCGACGAAGGCCAGCGCGTCTTCGACCGCAAGGGCACTCCGCCGGTGCCACTGGTGCCGCTGATCCTTGAGCAGAACATCCGAAACACCCGCCAGATCGCCAGGGCTTTCGAGCCGTTGGTCGACCATCCGATGCGGCTTCTCGGCGCCGATGGCCCCGAGGTCCGCTTCGTGCCCTGCACGCGTGACGATGCCTTCGATGCGGGCGACGACCAGGTTGAGGCCCTACTCGAGGAGGGCTGGCGCCCCGAGGACGTCACCCTGCTGACTACCGGCAGCCGCCATGAAGAACAAAAGGCCCGCCAGGCTGAGGGCACCCACTCCTACTGGGAAAGTTTCTGGGATGCCGAGCAGGTGTTCTACGGGCACGTACTTGGCTTCAAGGGCCTGGAGCGACGGGCCGTGGTTCTGGTGGTCAACGACAGTAAAGACATGGAACGCGCCTCTGAGCGGTTGTACGTCGGGTTGTCGCGCGCCCGCGATGAACTTGTGGTGTGCGGGGACCCCGCACTGATCGTCGAGATCGGTGGCGCCGACCTGGCACGCCGCCTCGGCATCAGCGACTAACGCAGCTTCACCAACCGCGTCGTCGAGGTCTCGTCAAGTTCCACCACATCGGTGCGCGACCGTAGGAAATCGCTGAAAGACCGGAATCCCAAAGACTTTTCGGAGAACGACGGATCCATCCTCTTCATCTGCGCCTTGACCGTCGAGTTGTGCAACCACTCGTCGTCATCCTTGTCCTGGCCGATCTGCAGCGCGCGCCGAAGTAGGGCGGTTGCGGCGGCCTGAGGATCAGGTGTCTCCGACTCGTCGGGTTCGGCCGCTTTGTTCTGACGGGCACGCGTCGTGGGCGCCGCGTCCTCCGCCGGGGCCGCCGCGATGGCCGGAACGCCGGGCAGGGCGTCGTAGATGACGAAGTCGTCGCACGCCGCGGCCAGCGACTTACTCGACGATCCCGCCACCCCGATACCCACCACGTAGCGGCCCAGCCGTTTGCAGCGCTGTGCCAGCGGGATGTAGTCGGAGTCGCCGGCCACGATCACCACATGCGTCAGATCCGGCAGCCGGAACATGTCTTCCACGGCATCCACCGCCAGTCGGATGTCGGCGGCGTTCTTGCCATAGGCCGCCGCGGGGAAAAGCTGGACCAGATCCACCGCCCGCCCCACCAACTGGCCGCGGTAACCGGCATTGATATCGGCCGACCAGTCCGCGTAGGCGCGGGTGAGCACCAGGGTGCCGAATGACGACGCGAAGTCCAGTACCGCTCCGACGTCGACGATCGCCCGGGTCAGCTTGGCGGCGTCGAGGCCCTTGGGTTTGTCGCGCTGGAACGAGTTGCGTCCGTGCACCTGGTCGTAGCGCGACAGCACGATGTTGTCGAAGTCGAGATACACCGCGACGCGGGCCGCACCGGGTTCGGTCATGGGCCATCAGTCTGGCACCCGCCGGGTGTGGGGGAGGCCGGTTCTATGTCTATGATTTGGACGTCAACGGTGACGTCTGACCCTTCGACAAGCCTTGGAGTGATTCGGTGAGCTTTCCCCGCCGCGCCCGCGCCGCGAGCCTCGTCTTCGTGACGTTGCTGGCGGCTGTGCTGGTCAGCGACGTCGCGGGGCTTCCGGGCTGCCAGGAAGGCTGCAAAACGGTCACGGCCACCGCCCAGGCACAGTTGCCGGCGCCGGTTCCGCAGCCTCCACTGCTGGGCCTGGCGCCATTCGACGGCGCCGAGGACATCAACCCCCTGACCAAGCCCGCGGTCGACGTCATCGACGGCAAAATCACCGCGGTCTCGCTGACTGATGACTGGGGCAACACCGTGGCGGGCGCACTTTCCCCCGACCGCACGTCCTGGCAGCCCACGGAGCGTCTGAACTTCGCGCGCGGCTACTCGATGACGGTCGACAGCGTGGGCAACAGCGGGGTGCCGCTTTCGCGAACCACCACTTTCGACACGTTGTCGCCCTATAACTACGCCCATCCCTACCTGGAGGTGCAGGGCGGTTTCGCCATCCACGAGGAACAGAAGTACGGCATCGGCACTGTGATCGCCGCTCACTTCGACGAGCCGATCACCGACAAGGTGCTGGCTGAGAAGAACATGATCGTCACCACCAGTCCATCGGTGCCGGGTTCCTGGTTCTGGACCGACGACTATGTGGCGCACTGGCGCCCCGAGCACTACTACGCGCCGGGCACCACGGTGTCGGTGGCGCTCAACATGTTCGGGCTCAAACTCGGCGAGGGCCTCTACGGGCAGGCCGATGCGAAGAACACCTTCACCATCGGCGACTCACACATCGCCGTCGCCAACGACATCACCAAGCAGGTCAGCGTCTACGACAACGGCAAGCTCGTCCGAACCATGCCCACCTCGATGGGCCGCGGCGGAACCGCAGTGGTCGCGGGCAAGACGTTCTCCTGGTGGACGCCGCCGGGCGTCTACACCGTGATCGACAAGGGCGAGGTCGTCACCATGGACTCGGCCACCTACGGCCTGCCCAACAACTCGGCGTTCGGGTACAAGCGCAAGATCGGCTTCGCCACCCGCATCAGCCTGGACGGCATCTATCTGCACCAGCTTGATGACACCGTCTGGGCACAGGGAAACACCAACCTCTCCCATGGCTGCCTCAACCTCAGTGGCGAGAACGCCAAGTGGTTCTTCGACTTTGTTCAGCCTGGCGACGTCGTAGAGATCCGATTCACCGGCGGCCCGCCGCTTGCACTGAATCAGAACGGCGACTGGTCTGTGCCGTGGGGCGAGTGGATTAGGGGCAGCGCGCTGACGCCCAAGGCCGCGACGCCGCCCCCGCCGCCGCCCACTACCGCTGAGACGATTCCCGCACCCGGACCCTAGTTCGCGCTCCCGCGCGATTGCCCTGCGCCCTCGCTGATGAAGTGCGAGGATTCGCACGTCGTTGTCGGAGGTGCATATGGGTTTCGTTCAGGCCAATCTGATCGGTCCGGTCAGCAACGTGCTCTACACCTACATCCTGGTGTATCTGCTGGTGGCGGCGGGCATCTACTTCACGGTCCGGACCCGGTTCGTGCAGGTTCGCTACTTCAAGCGGATGCTCGGCCAGTTGGTGCATTCCCGCTCCGGTGACGGCGGCATCTCATCGTTCCAAGCCTTCTGTGTCGGCCTGGCATCGCGGGTCGGGACCGGCAATATCGCCGGCGTCGCGATCGCGCTGACCGTCGGCGGTCCGGGTGCGATCTTCTGGATGTGGATGGTGGCACTGTTGGGCATGGCCACCGCTTTCGTTGAGGCGACGCTGGGCCAGATCTTCAAGGTCCGCGCCGAGGACGGCACCTTCCGCGGTGGGCCGGCCTTCTACATTCAGCGCGGGCTGGGTTCGCGGCCAGGTGGCGTGGTGTTCGCGGTGCTGTTGGTCTTCACCTTCGGTTTCGCCTTTAACATGGTGCAGGCCAACGCAATTGCCGATGTGCTCAACACTTCACACAACATTGAAATCAATTACACGACAATCGGTTTGGTTCTGCTGGCCGCGCCCGTGCTCTTCGGCGGTGTGCGACGGGTGGCCAAGGTGGCCGAGGTCGTCCTGCCGTTGATGGCACTTGCTTACGTAGTACTCGCACTGGTCATCATCGCGCTCAACATCAGCAACCTGCCGCACGCCTTCGCCCAGATCATCGGCGGCGCATTCGGGTTGGAGCAGATGGCGGGTGGTTTCACCGGCGGTA
>JBAXIR010000104.1:0-10059 GCA_037138275.1 Mycobacteriaceae bacterium
GAACTTCGGCACGATGAACAGGGATATGCCTTTGGTTCCGGGCGAACCGCCGGGAATCTTCGCGAGCACCAGATGCACGATGTTGTCCGACATTTCGTGCTCGGCTCCGGAGATCCACATCTTGGATCCGAACAGCCGGTAGGTGCCGTCGCCGCTGGGCTCGGCCCGGGTCGTGATGTCAGCGAGCGACGATCCCGCCGCAGGCTCCGATAGCGCCATGGTGCCGGTGAACCGACCGGCGAGCATCGGCTTGACGAAGGTTTCGATCTGCTCCGGGGTGCCGAACTTGGCCAGCAGATTGGCGTTGGCGATGGTCAGCATCAGATAGCCGGATGTGCTGATGTTGGCGGCCGATAACCAGGCGAAGCCGGCTTGGGCGATGGTCGCGGGTAGCTGGGCACCGCCGAGTGCCTCATCCATTCCCATGCTGAGGATGCCGGCATCCGCGACTGCGTCGAGGGCCTGCTTCACTTCGGGGATCACGGTGACCGTGGATCCGTCGAATGACGGCTCGTTCTGGTCGCTTTTCTTGTTGTGCGGCGCGAAGTACCGGGTGGCCAACTCCTCGCACAGATCCAGGACGTCGGAGAAGGTTTCGCGAGAGTGCTCGGCGAACCGTGTCCGCTTGGTCAACTCCTCGACATCGAGCCACTCGAAGAGCAGGAAGTCGAGATCACGTCGGGACATGATGGTCGAGCGCATCGTGGCCTTCTTCCTCCGGCAGTCCGTATGGGTCGCTGTGTCAGCGTAGCGAGCAGGCGATAACGTGGCTGTCCATGGCAGACCTGGTGCTCTACGACATCATTGACCGCGTTGCCCTGATCACGGTGAACGACCCCGAGCGACGCAATGCGGTGACCGAGGCGATGTCGGCGCAGTTGCGCGACGCGGTGCAGCAGGCCGAGGCGGACGAGGGTGTTCATGCCGTCGTGGTGACCGGGGCGGGCAAGGCGTTCTGCGCGGGTGCCGATCTGTCTGCACTCGGTGCGGCGGCGCGGGAGGGTCTCGAACGCATCTACGCCGGCTTCATGGCCGTCGGCAGATGCTCGTTGCCCACTATCGCCGCGGTCAACGGCGCGGCCGTCGGCGCCGGTATGAATCTCGCCCTGGCCGCCGACGTTCGGATCGCCGGACCACACGCGGTGTTCGATCCGCGGTTCCAGAAACTGGGCATCCATCCGGGCGGTGGCGCCACCTGGATGTTGCAGCGTGCGGTCGGTCCTCAAGTCGCACGCGCGGCACTGCTGTTCGGGATGCGCTTCGACGCCGAGGCTGCCGTGCAGCACGGATTGGCTCTGCATGTGGCCGATGACCCGGTGGCAGCCGCACTGGAGTTGGCGGCCGGGCCGGCCGCCGCCCCGCGTGAGGTGGTGTTGACCACCAAAGCCTCGATGCGGGCCACCGCTATCCCCGGCTTCGTCGACACCGACCACCACGAGGCGGCCAAGGACATTGAGTTGGGGCCACAGGCGACATCGATCGAATCGCCGGAATTCAGAGCGCGCCTCGCCGCCGCTCAGCAGCGCCGTTAGGCAGCGAACCGGCGGAGCAGAGTGCCGTTGAGCCACAGCTCAACCTCAGTCATCGGCCTCGCCGGTGTACCCGGCATCGGCGGCGCCGTCGAGTGATGGCACGCACCCGTCGGAGTCGTGAATTCGGCCGTGTGCGTTCCATTTTCGGCCGTGTCAGTACTCACCAGCCAACCATGGGCTTCTTTGGTGTAGTTGCAGCGCTCACACAGGCCCAGGCCGTTGACCCGGCTGGTCTTCCCGCCCTTGCGATGCGGCGTGGCGTGGTCGCGGTGCCGGATGGGTGCGTCGCAATAGGGCGTTCGGCACCGTTGATCCCGCACGCCGATGAAGTCCGCCAAACCCTTGGGGAATGTTCGCGCTCGCGACTCCATTGCCACCAGGGTGCCGGTGGCAGGCGTGGCATAGAGGCGGCGCAACGTCGCCTGGGATCGTTGATCAGCTACCGCCTGCGAGATAAGGTCCTGGGCGATCGCCGAGGGCACCGACCCGTAGCCGGCGATGACCGCCGCGGTGTTCTCCACGCCTAACAGTGCCTGATCGGAGATCACCATGTTCACAGCGATCGGAACGGCTTGATCTGCAGGGCGCCCGGTGACGCGTTCGACGAGTGTGTCCGCCATGACCTGGCCGCGCGATCGGCCGTCGCAGCAGACGTCGGCCTCCCGCTTGAGGGCCGCGTAGATCGATACTCCCTGTGCTACCGGCAGTAGCGCCGTCACGTAGGTCATGGTGTCGGGCGCTGGCCGGATGGTGACGGTGCGATCCTCGGGCGCCCGCGCCGCCCGGTCGACCACCGCGTGCGGGTCGAGTCGGTAGGCGATGGACTTCGCGGCGGCGGCGAGTGCGGTATCACCCAGTCCATCCAGTCGACTGGTGTCCGCGCATAACTCGGTGTCGAGGCGGCGGCGATCCTCAATGTCGAGGCAGGCTGACTCCCGTGCCACGATCGTCGCCCGCCATTCCGACAGTGCGCCGAGTTCCAGCGCCGCCAGAGTGTGTGGCATCTCATGCACCAGGGCCTTGGCTAGGCCGAGATGCCGGCCACCTCGGGCCGGCGAGTCACGACGTGCCAATGCGACTTCGGCCGCCACGCCGCGTCCGCGTCGGGCGGATGGAACGCCGGCGGCGGCCTCGGCGGACCGGCGGGCAGTGTCGAGTGCCGCAGCCAACCGGGCCTGCCGGGCCGCGGCCGCGGCCTTGAGCCGTTCCAGCGACGATATGGCCTCGACCAGTGCGGACTCCTCCGCGTCGAGGTCGAACGTGAACAATTCTTCGAACATGTATTCGATACTAGAGGTCGACTCTGACAAGTTTCTCGCCGCGGACAACTGATGGTCGGTCACGCGCGCTGTACCGTCTGTGATACCCGCCACATCTGTCGTGGCCACCCTGTCGTCCATTCCATAGGAGGCCGCGATGCAGCAGTCGACCCGCACCGATAAGGCCCCCGTCGGGTACTCCAGGTACATCGGCAGGGTCGGCGCACTGGCGATCTTCCTCGGAGTCGGAACGTCGCTCGGCATGGCGACCGCATCTGCCGACAACGACGGCGCATCGCCTTCGAGTGCGTCCTCGGGTGCATCGATGAGTGCTTCCTCGAGCCCGGCGAAAGGGCCGTCTGCGCGGAGTGCGCGCACTCATACACGCAACGCGGTGGTCAGCGTCCGGGCGCCGGCGCTGTCGTCGCGTCCCGCCCAACCGGCCACCACGCGGGCGGCTGCGGCCACCACGCGGCGCCCATCCGCTGTGGCGTCAGCCGCGCTGAGCAATCAGGTCAGTCCGCTGGGCACCCCGGTACAGATCAGCCGCGAGCGCATCGCGATGAACACCGCGGCAACTTTGCCGGTGACACTGATGAAACTCGTTCTGCGACAGGGCTTCCTAGCGGCCGCTAATCAGCAGTTCAAGCTCGTCGGCGGACCCGACGAGGCGAACCTGCAAGCCCTCGACAACGCGGTTGACGAGTACGCCCTTGCGTCGGCGTTTTCCGAACAGATCCTCAACCCGATGGATCCGGCGGTGGTCACCCAGGTCGCCGCCCCGCACAGCTGGTACGGACTGGACGTCGGCGGCTCGCGGCTGCTCTACGACAACCCCGACACCATCTACCGGTTCATCCCGGTGAACAAGACATCGGAGTACGTGCTCACCGGCCGGATTCTCGAGGCCACCCCGGCGGACACCACGTTCAGCGTGCTCGAGGGAACCTCGGGGCTGACGTCGTCGATCTTGACTCTCGACGATCTCGAGCGCAGTCCGGACGGCTCGTTCGTGATCACCGTCAGTGGCGAGGCGGCGACGCCGGGGCAGAGAAACCATCTGGTGCTGACCTCAAGCTCAACGCTGATCGCCGCCCGGAACACCCTGGGCGACTGGGTCACCGAGGAACCGATGGAACTTGAGGTGCACCGCGTCAGCGGACCGCGCAACAGTTTGTTCGCCCAACTCGGCGGGTTCGTGCTGCTCGGCGCGTTGGTCAACGACAACCCACTGCTGGCCTCGCTGGCGTCGCTGATTCCGCCGTTGGCAATCGCCGAGGCGCCGTTGGTGCGGGGCACGCTGACCGCGTTGTTGATGATCGTGCGAGGGGCCAATCAGGAGGCCAAGTACATGGCGCTGGCCACGACCGACCCCAGCGGTCAACTCCGGCAGCCCAACGAGATGACTCAACCGGCCAGCAACGCTGAGTTCCTGGCCAACCAACTGCAGAGCAATGGCTACTTCCAACTCGCTGACAACCAGGCGCTCGTTCTGACCATCGATAAGGGCAGTGCCGGGTTCTTCAACGTTCCGATCTACAACGACTGGACGATCACCGACGACTACTGGAACCAGCAGACGAGCCTGAATATCGACCAGGCCGTGCCCAACCCGGACGGCACCTACACCCTGGTGGTATCACCGACCGATCCCGGAGTGGCCAACTGGGTGTCCACCGGCGGCCTGAACCAGGGCACCATCGCGATGCGGTTCCAGAACGTCGCGGATCCCGAACAGGACCGTCCGACGGTGGACTCCAGGGTGGTCCCACTCGACGAGTTGGCCTCGGTCCTGCCGGGCACCACTGCCTACGTCACGGCCGAAGAGCGCCAAGCACAACTCGCCGCCCGCCAGTTCGGATACAACAAGCGCTACGCGCCCTACCCGCAGCCCTGACGTCTAGCGCAGGCCGAGTTCGCGGGCGATCAGCATCAGCTGGACTTCGCTTGTGCCCTCGCCGATTTCGAGGATCTTGCTGTCCCGATAGTGACGAGCGACCGGGAATTCGTTGATGAAGCCATAACCGCCATGGATCTGGGTGGCGTCTCGGGCGTTGTCCATCGCCGCCTCGCTGGCGACAAGTTTGGCGATTGCGGCCTGCTTCTTAAACGGCTTGCCGGCGAGCATGAGTGCGGCGGCGTCGTAGTAGGCGGTGCGGGCGGCGTGGGCGCGGGCCTCCATCCGGGCGATCTTGAACTCGATCGCCTGGTACCGGCCGATCGGCTGGCCGAAGGCGGATCGCTGGGTCGCGTACTTCACGCTCTCGTCGACGCATCCCTGTGCGGCGCCGACGGCCAGTGCGGCGATCGCGATCCGTCCCTCATCGAGGATCTGGAGGAAGTTGGCGTAGCCGCGGCCTCGTTCACCGAGCAGGTTCTCCTCGGGCACCCGAACGTCGATGAAGGTCAGCGGATGGGTGTCGGAGGCATTCCAGCCGACCTTGTCGTAGGCCGGTTCGACGATGAAACCCGTTGTGGGAACAGGTATCAGGATCGCCGAGATCTCGCGACTCCCGGCAGTCGTGCCGGTGACGGCGGTCACGGTGACCAGCCTGGTGATGTCGGTGCCGGAGTTGGTGATGAATTGCTTCGAGCCATTGATCACCCAGTGCCCGTCGTCCAGGCGCGCGGTGGTCTTGGTGGCACCGGCATCGGTACCGCCGCCGGCCTCGGTCAAGCCGAAGGCACCGAGTGCGGCACCACTGGTCAACTGCGGCAGCCATTCCCGCTTCTGCGCCTCAGTGCCGAACCGGTAGACCGGCATCGCACCGAGGGAGACACCGCCCTCCAGGGTGATGGCCACGCTCTGGTCGATCTTGGCGAGTTCCTCCAGCGCCAGGCACAGGGCGAAGTAGTCGCCACCCATGCCGCCGTACTCCTCCGGGAACGGCAGTCCGAAAAGGCCCATATCGGCCATGCCGGAGACGATCTCGTACGGGAAGGAGTGCTCGGCGTCGTGCTTGGCAGCCACCGGTGCGACGACCTCGCGGGCGAAGTCGCGCACCGTCTTGACAAGTTGCTGGTACTCATCCGGAAGAGTTCCGGTGGACAGGAATGTGGACCCGTGTTCGCTCACTGTTGTGTTCCTTCGGTATTCGCTTTGATCCGGGCCAGCAACTGGCCCACCTTGACCTGATC
Organism: Mycobacteriaceae bacterium; assembly: GCA_037138275.1. Taxonomy (GTDB): domain Bacteria; phylum Actinomycetota; class Actinomycetes; order Mycobacteriales; family Mycobacteriaceae; genus Mycobacterium. The sequence goes on from JBAXIR010000104.1 coordinate 5,930, forward strand.
GCCCACCGCGACCAGAAGTTCCACCACACCGGCGACCGGCGATCGCAGCGAGTGCTCCATTTTCATGGCCTCCACCGCCACCACAACGGCGCCGACCTCTACCAGCTCACCGCCCTGAACGCTCACGGCCACAACGGATCCCGGCATTGGACTGACCAGTTCCGCATCGCCGCTGTGGGCTTCGTCGGACCTTGCCGAGTCTTCCGTCAGTTCTTCGAGCATCCATGTCCGGCCCCCGCCCGCCAACCAGATCTGCTGCCCGGTCACCGCAACGGTGTGGCGACGGGTAATGCCGTCGAGGGTCACCGTGAGCTCACCGTCTGCCAGTTGCCCTGCCAACGAACGGCTCTCAGCGTCAGCGATCCGCGCCTGCGCGCGCTGTTGGCTGCCCGTGATGGTGACGCACTCAGTGCGCACCCCGCAGCGCAACCGGACACTCGTTGGGGCGGCGTCTCCGAGGCGCCAACCGGACGGAACATCCCACGGATCGGCCGGGACCGCGGGCCAGCGCTGCAGCCACCGGTACGCCGCCACGGCGACGAACACCTCATCCCCCACCGCAGCCGGGTCGAAGTCCAGCCGCTCCAGCAGACCGGTATCGAGGCGGCCGGCCACCACATCGTCGTCAGAGAGCACGAACCGCAGGAAATCGATATTGGTGCCCAGTCCCAGCACCGCGGTCTGGGCCAGGGCGCGATCCAGGGTGCGCAGTGCGGCACCCCGATCCTCACCGTGCGCGATCACCTTCGCCAGCATCGGGTCGTAGTCGCCACCCACCGTCATCCCGGCGGACAGTCCTGAGTCGACGCGGATGCCCGGACCCTGCGGTTCGGTGACCGCGAGCACGGGACCACCGGTCGGCAGAAAACCGGCCGCCGGGTCCTCGGCGTAGATGCGCGCTTCGATGGCATGCCCGCGGGTGACGATGTCGTGCTGGGTGTGGTGTAGACGCTGACCCGCCGCGATCCGGATCTGCCACTCGACCAGATCCCACCCGGTGACCATCTCGGTGACCGGATGTTCCACCTGCAGGCGGGTGTTGCACTCCAAGAAGAAGAACTCATCCGGCGCATCAGCCGAGACGATGAACTCCACCGTTCCGGCGCCGACGTAGTCGACGCTGCGGGCCGTGTCGCAGGCCGCCGCACCGATCCGGGCTCGGGTGGCATCGTCCAGCAGTGGCGAGGGCGCCTCCTCGATCACCTTCTGGTGGCGCCGTTGCAGACTGCACTCACGTTCACCGAAGTGCAACACCGTGCCGTAGTTATCGGCAAGCACCTGCACCTCAATATGCCTGGGGCGCAATACGAATCGTTCGAGGAACAGGGTGTCGTCACCGAACGAGGCCGCTGCCTCCCGCCGGGCAACCACAAGCGCCGCCGGCAGATCGGCCGGATCATCGACGCGGTGCATACCCTTACCGCCGCCGCCCGCGGACGGCTTGACCAGGACCGGGAATCCGACATCACCGGCCGCGGCGATCAAGTCGGCGTCGGACAGTCCTGGTTCGGCTATTCCGGGTACCACCGGAACACCGAACGCCGAGACGGCGGCCTTGGATGCGATCTTGTCGCCCATGGTGGCGATGGCCGTGGCCGGCGGACCAATGAACACCAGTCCGGCACTCGCCAGGGCGGCGGCGAAATCCGCGTTCTCCGAGAGGAATCCGTACCCGGGGTGCACTGCCTGCGCCCCGGTTCGGACGGCCGCCTCGATCACAGCCTCGATATTGAGATAACTCTGCCGAGCAGGTGGGGGGCCGATCCGGACGGCGACGTCGGCCTCATCGACATGGCGCGCGCTCGCGTCGGCGTCGCTGTAGACCGCCACTGACCGGATACCCATGGTTCGCAGCGTCCGGATGACGCGCACGGCGATCTCGCCACGGTTCGCGACAAGTACGGTGTCGAACATTCCTGTTGTCATGTCACTACATCCGGAAGACGCCATAGGAGACCGGCTCAACGGGCGCATTGGCTGTCACCGAAAGCGCAAGTCCCAGAACAGTTCTGGTGTCGGCGGGGTCGATGACGCCGTCGTCCCACAACCGTGCGGTTGAATAGTACGGGTTGCCCTGGTGCTCGTACTGGGCGCGGATGGGAGCCTTGAATTCCTCCTGTTGCTCCGGCGTCATATCGCCGCTCACGGTGGCCAGCACCGACGCGGCCTGTTCGCCGCCCATCACCGAGATCCTGGCGTTGGGCCACATCCACAGAAACCGCGGCGAATAGGCCCGGCCGCACATCGAGTAATTGCCCGCGCCGTAGGAACCACCGATGACCACGGTGAGTTTGGGAACGCGGGCGCAGGCCACCGCGGTGACCATCTTGGCGCCGTGTTTGGCGATCCCGCCTTCCTCGTACTCGCGGCCGACCATGAAGCCGGTGATGTTCTGCAGAAAGACGAGCGGGATCATGCGCTTATCGCACAGTTGAATGAAATGCGCTCCCTTGACAGCGGATTCGCCGAACAGCACACCGTTGTTGGCCACGATCCCGACCGGGTGGCCGTGAATGTGAGCGAATCCGGTGACCAGTGTGGTGCCGTATTCCGCCTTGAATTCGCTGAACTCGCCACCGTCGACGATGCGAGTGATGACCTCGCGCACGTCGTAGGGAACCCGGGCGTCGACCGGCACCACGTCGTAGAGGTCATGCTGATCGGCGATCGCATCGACCGGAGTGCGCACGTCCCACGGCGCCGGTGTGCGCGGGCCGAGGGTGGCCACGATGCGTCGCACGATCGCCAGGGCGTCGCGGTCGTCGCGAGCCAGATGATCGGTGACACCGGATTTACGGGAATGCAGATCCCCGCCGCCGAGATCCTCTGCGGTCACGATCTCGCCGGTGGCGGCCTTCACCAGCGGCGGCCCACCCAGGAAGATCGTGCCCTGGTTCTGCACGATCACGGCCTCATCGCTCATCGCCGGCACGTAAGCCCCACCGGCCGTGCATGATCCGAGCACCGCGGCGATCTGTGCAATGCCGGCCGCACTCATGGTTGCCTGGTTGTAGAAGATGCGGCCGAAGTGGTCCCGGTCGGGGAACACCTCGTCCTGGCGCGGCAGGAAGGCGCCGCCAGAGTCCACCAGATAGATGCACGGCAGGCGGTTCTGCGCCGCGATCTCCTGGGCGCGCAGGTGTTTCTTAACCGTCATCGGGTAATACGTTCCGCCTTTGACGGTGGCATCGTTGGCCACCAGCATGCATTCGCGGCCGGACACCCGACCGATGCCGGTGATGATTCCGGCTGCCGGGCAGTCATCGTCGTACATACCGTCGGCCGCCAGTGGGGCGATCTCCAGCAGCGGACTGCCGGGATCCAGCAGCCCGTCGACGCGGTCCCTCGGCAGGAGCTTGCCGCGCGCGGTGTGCCGATCCCGGGCTCGTTGCGGGCCGCCGAGGGCAGCGACAGCCAGCTTGTCGCGCAACTGCGCAACAAGCTGCAGATGTGCTTCGCGGTGCGCGGCGGGCGCTGACATGGAACTCACCTTTGGTTAATGGTGACTAACTGAGTGCTATGTTAGTGAAGATTAACTCAAACGTACAGCGGGAGTGCTATGACAATGCTCAACAGCCGCGGGAGGCAGAAATCCGACCGCCGCTCGCAACTGCTGGCCGCCGCCGAGCAGTTGATCGCCGAACGCGGTTTCCCGGCCGTCCGAATCGAGGACATCGGTGCCGCGGCCGGCGTCAGCGGACCGGCCATCTACCGGCATTTCGCGGGCAAGGAGGCGTTGCTGGTCGAACTGCTGGTCGGCATCAGCACCAGGCTCCTGGCGGGCGCGCAGTCGGTTCTGGCGCAGAGCCCCGACCCGGCCGCCGCCCTGGACGGTCTCGTCGACTTCCATCTGGACTTCGCGCTGCGCGAACCCGACCTGATCCGCATCCAGGACCGCGACCTCGCGAACCTCCCGGCGACGGCCCAGCGACAGGTTCGACGTGCTCAGCGAAGCTACGTCGAGACCTGGGTGGGCGCTCTGCGCGCGCTGGACCCCCGGCTTGCCGAAGACCAGGCCCGCGTAATGGCGCACGCGGCCTTCGGTCTGCTCAACTCCACGCCGCACAGCATGAAGCCGACGGCCCGATCGGCCGCGCCGGAGGTGTCCCGCGAAGTCCTGCGGTCGATGA
>JBAXIR010000105.1:0-9778 GCA_037138275.1 Mycobacteriaceae bacterium
TGACCACCTTCACCACCGGACTGCTGACCCTGCACGGCCAGAACGATCAGTTGCGACTGATGCGCTCCGACGAACAGCGCGGGGCACTGGACCGGTTCGCCGGTGTCGCGGCACCCCTGGAGCGCTACCGCAAGCTGCGCGATGAGTGGCTGATCGCGCGGCGCGATCTCGTCGACCGCACCAACCGTGCGCGTGAGATGGCTCAGGAGGCCGACCGGTTGAAGTTCGCGCTTACCGAGATCGACAGCGTCGATCCGCGGCCCGGCGAGGACGAGTCGCTGGTGGCGCAGATCCGTCAGCTTTCTGAACTTGATGCCGTGCGCGAAGCCGCCGCTGATGCCCGGGATGCGCTGTCGGGTGCCGATGAGCAAGCTGTTGACAGCCAAACCCGTTCTGCCACCGATTTTCTCGTCCACGCGCTCACGCTTCTCGAATCATCGGACGACACCACTCTGATAGCGCTAGGGCGCCAGCTCACCGATGCGCTGACCGTCGTCGGTGACGTCGGCCGCGAACTCGGCGACTTTCTGGCCGCACTGCCCACCGATGCCAGCGCATTGGAAACCAAGCTCGCCCGCCAGGGCGAACTGCGCACCCTGATTCGCAAATACGCCGCCGATGTCGACGGGGTGCTGAGTTGGGCCAGCGACTCGAGGCAGCGACTGGCGGCACTCGACGTCTCCGAGGAGGCGCTGAGCGGGTTGGCGCGCCGGGTCGAGGAACTCGGCGCGCAGGTGGGCGCCTGCGCGGTGGAGTTGTCCAAGAAGCGCAGGAAAGCCGCCACCGGGCTGGCTAAGTCCGTCACCACCGAACTCGCCGGTCTGGCGATGGCCGACGCCGACTTCACCGTCGCGGTGGCCACCATGTCCGCGCGCAACGACGACAGCGCGCCACTGACACTGCCGTCCGGGGAGTTGGCGCACGCCGGCGCGGACGGGGTGGATGCGGTGGAGTTCGGCTTCACCGCGCATCGCGGCACCCAGGACCGGGCATCGGTGCTGCCGCTGAACAAGAGTGCGTCGGGTGGCGAACTGTCCCGGGTGATGCTGGCACTCGAGGTGGTGCTGGCCGCCTCCGCCGAGGGCACCACCATGGTGTTCGACGAGATCGACGCCGGGGTGGGCGGTCGGGCCGCGGTTCAGATCGGCCGCCGCCTGGCCCGGTTGGCTCGCACCCACCAGGTCATCGTCGTCACCCACCTGCCCCAGGTCGCGGCCTACGCCGACACCCACCTGGTGGTGGACACCGCAGCCGACGGCGTCGGTGCCGGGGCCAGTGAGGTGCGCCGACTCGATGCTGAGGACCGGGTCGCCGAACTGGCCCGGATGCTGGCCGGCCTGGGCGAATCCGATACCGGCCGGGCGCATGCGCGGGAATTGCTGGCAGCGGCCCAGGAGGAGCGGGCCGCGCCCTGATCGCCGCCTGATTGACCCTGAATTACCCGAGTGACCCTGTTACCTGTGTGACAGGAAGTAACTTCTGGGGCTGTTGTTACGGCGCGCCTACCCGCATCGCGGGGCGGTCACGGCCAAAATCAGGCGCATGAAGATGTCAGCACTGCTCTCGCGTAATGCCAACGCACGTCCCGGCGTCACCGGGACCGCCCGGGTCGATAAAGACACCGACCGCCTGCTGCGTCGCATCGGCGCCGGCGATATCGTCGTCCTCGACATCCTCGACCTGGATCGGGTGACTGCCGATGCCCTCGTCGACGCGGGCGTGGCCGGTGTGGTCAACGCCTCACCGTCGATCTCGGGTCGCTACCCCAATCTCGGTCCCGAGGTGCTGGTGGCCAACAACATCACCCTCATCGACAATGCCGGCTCGGAGATCTTCAAGAAGATCAAGGACGGCGCGAAGGTGCGTCTGCACGAGGGCGGGGTGTACGCCGGCGAACGGCGACTGGCGAACGGCGTCGAACGCACCGATGAAGAGATCGCCGACCTCATGCTCGATGCCAAGACCGGTCTGGTGGCGCATCTGGAGGCCTTCGCCGGAAACACCATCGAGTTCATTCGCAGTGAGAGCCCGCTGCTGATTGACGGGATCGGAATTCCGAACATCGACGTCGACGTCTACCGCCGCCACGTCATCGTGGTGGCCGACGGGGTGGGTGCCGAGGATGATCTGAAGGCGCTCAAACCGTTCATCAAGGAGTATCAGCCGGTGCTGGTCGGGGTGGGCGCCGGCGCAGACATCCTGCGCGACAACGGTTATCGGCCGCAGCTCATTGTCGGCAACCCCGATCAGATGACCGCCGAGGTGCTCAAGTGTGGCGCACAGGTGGTGCTGCCCGCCCACGCCGACGGCCATGCTGAGGGCCTGGAGCGCATCCAGGATCTCGGTATCGGGGCGATGACGTTCCCGGCGTCCGGTTCGGCCGCCGATCTGGCACTGCTGCTGGTGGAACACCACGGCGCCGCACTGATCGTGACGGTCGGCCAGTCCGCCAGCATCGAGGAATTCTTCGACCGCACCCGCGTGCAGAGCAATCCGTCGACATTCCTGACCCGACTCAAGGTGGGCGAGAAGATCGTCGACGCGAAAGCCGTTGCGACGCTGTACCGCAACCACATCTCCGGCGGAACCATCGCCCTGCTGATCCTGGCCGTGCTGCTGGCCGTGGTCGCCGCACTGTGGGTGTCGCGGGCGGACACCGTGGTGATCGACTGGATCACCAACTACTGGAACCACTTCTCACTGTGGGTGCAGAGTTTGGTGACCTAGCATGGTCACGCTCCGCCATCACGTCATCTCACTGGCAGCGGTGTTCGTAGCACTGGCAATTGGTGTGGTGCTGGGTTCCGGTGCGCTGTCCACGACGATGGTGTCGGGCCTTCGCGGTGACAATAGCGTTCTGGAGAAGCAGGCCGGCACCCTCACCGATGAGAAGGGTTCGCTGTCCGAGAAGCTCTCTGCGGCAAGTGAATTCGACACCCAGATGGCGGGCCGGATCGTCCGCGACGCGCTCGCCGGTAAATCGGTGGTGGTATTGCGGACGCCGGACGCCGCGAACGAGGACGTCGACGCAGTGGCGCGGCTGATCGGCCAGGCCGGCGGCACGTTCACCGGCACGATCGCGCTGACCAATGAGTTCGTCGATGCCAACTCCGCGGCGAAGATGAGTTCGGTGGTCAACTCACCGATCCTGCCGGCCGGCACCCAACTGAACGCCACACTCACCGACCAGGGCTCCCAGGCCGGCGACCTGCTCGGCATCGCACTGCTGATCAACCGTGATCCCGCGATCGCTGCGGTCGACGACAACGCCCGCGACGCCGTGCTCTCGGCGTTACGGGACACCGGTTTCCTCACCTACGACCAGCGCCTCGGTGCGGCCGATACGGCGGTGATCGTCACCGGCGGCGCACTGGCCGACACCGCGGGTAACCAGGGCGCGACGGTGGCACGACTGGCCGTTGCGATGGCTCCGCACGGATCCGGTGTGGTGCTGGCCGGTCGGGACGGCTCGGCGAGCGGCGTCTCGGCGGTGGCCGTCACCCGGGCCGATACTCCCATGGCCGGGGCCGTCACCACCGTGGACGACATCGGGATCGAGTCCGGCCGGATCACCACCGTGCTGGCACTGCAGGCCATGATCGCCGGCGCACCACCCGGCCAATACGGCATCGGTGCCGGCGCGGCTGCGGTCACCGTCCCCCAGTAGCCGCGACTGGCGGGCGTGTCAGCGCCGCGGTGTCCGGGTCGGTGTTAGGGTCAACTTCCGTGGGTCGGCAGGCCCCAACCAGACCATTCGAGAGGGTTCCTCCGCTCGTCCGGCCTGGAAAACCAAAGTCCTGCGCCGTCGTCACGGAGGTTGCTCTTGCCCGCATTGCGCAAGCACCAGCAGGCCCCCACGAAGCACATCTTCGTCACCGGCGGCGTCGTCTCCTCGCTCGGCAAGGGCCTGACCGCCAGCAGTCTCGGTCAGTTGCTCACCGCGCGCGGACTGCAGGTGACCATGCAAAAACTCGACCCGTATCTCAACGTGGACCCGGGCACCATGAACCCGTTCCAGCACGGCGAGGTGTTCGTCACCGAGGACGGTGCGGAGACTGATCTCGACGTCGGCCATTACGAACGATTCCTGGATCGCGACCTGTCCGGATCAGCGAATGTCACCACCGGACAGGTGTATTCGAAGGTGATCGCGCGGGAACGCCGCGGCGAGTACCTCGGCGACACCGTGCAGGTGATCCCGCACATCACCGACGAGATCAAAAGCCGCATCCTGGAGATGGCGCTGCCCGACGCCGACGGCAACCGGCCCGACGTGGTCATCACCGAAGTGGGCGGCACCGTCGGCGATATCGAGTCGCAGCCGTTCCTAGAAGCCGCGCGGCAGGTGCGCCACGAGGTCGGCCGGGAGAACTGCTTCTTCCTGCATGTCTCGCTGGTGCCGTATCTGGCGCCGTCGGGGGAGTTGAAGACCAAGCCCACCCAGCACTCGGTGGCCGCCCTGCGCAACATCGGTATCACGCCGGACGCGCTGATCCTGCGCTGCGATCGCGATGTGCCCGAGGCGCTCAAGGAGAAGATCGCGCTGATGTGCGACGTCGACATCGACGGTGTGATCTCCACGCCTGATGCGCCGTCCATCTACGACATCCCCAAGGTGCTGCACCGCGAGGAACTCGACGCCTACGTGGTGCGGCGGCTGAACCTACCGTTCCGCGATGTGGACTGGACCACCTGGGACGACCTGCTGCGCCGGGTGCACGATCCGCAGGAGACGGTGCGAATCGCATTGGTGGGCAAGTACATCGACCTCTCCGACGCCTACCTGTCGGTGGCCGAGGCGCTGCGCGCGGGCGGGTTCGCCCACCGGGCCAAGGTCGAGATGCGCTGGGTGGCCTCCGACGACTGCGAAACCGACAGCGGAGCGTCGGCGGCACTCGGCGATGTGCACGCGGTGCTGATACCGGGCGGCTTCGGGATCCGCGGTATTGAAGGCAAGATCGGTGCGATCCGGTACGCGCGCCATCGTGGACTGCCGTTGTTCGGCCTGTGTCTGGGTCTGCAGTGCATCGTGATCGAGGCGGCCCGCACCGTAGGACTGGAGCAGGCGAACTCCGCGGAGTTCGAACCCGACACCCCGGATCCGGTGATCTCCACCATGGCTGACCAACGCGAGGTCGTCGCGGGCGAGGCCGATCTCGGCGGCACCATGAGACTGGGCGCCTACCCGGCGGTCCTGGAGCCGGGATCCGTTGTCGCCGAGGCATATCAGGCCACCGAGGTGTCTGAACGCCACCGGCACCGCTACGAGGTGAACAACGCCTACCGCGATCGGATCGCCGAGAGCGGGCTGCGGTTCTGCGGCACCTCACCGGACGGGCGTCTGGTCGAGTTCGTCGAGTACCCGCGTGAGGTGCATCCGTTCCTGGTGGGCACCCAGGCGCATCCGGAACTCAAGAGCCGGCCCACGCGCCCGCACCCGTTGTTCGTGGCGTTCGTCGGCGCGGCCATCGACTACAAGGCGGCCGAACGGTTGCCGGTCGAGATTCCCGAACACTCGAGCGGCCTCGAAAACTCCGGCGCCCCCGAAAAATCGAATGGTAGGGAACTGCCCGACGACGCCGGTGCGCAACCGTTGTCAGAACATGCCCGTGGCTGACCACGTCTTCGAGACGGTGTCGTCCGAAACCGTGTATCGCGGAAAGATTCTCGCGTTGCGCACCGACGAGGTGCGGATGCCCGGTGGCTGCACGGCGGTCCGCGAGGTCGTCGAACACTACGGTGCGGTCGCCGTCGCCGCCATCGACGATGACGGCCGCGTGGTGCTGGTGTACCAGTACCGCGCCGCACTGCAGCGTCGCCTGTGGGAGCTTCCCGCCGGACTGCTTGATGAACCGGGCGAGGTGCCGCAGGTCGCGGCCGCGCGCGAATTGCGCGAGGAGACCGGTCTGGTGGCCGATGACTGGCGGGTGCTGATCGATGTCGCGCTGTCACCGGGTTTCTGCGATGAGGCCGTGCGGGTGTACCTCGCGCGCGGTCTACGCGAGGTCGGCCGGCCGGCGGCCGATCATGAAGAGGCGGATATGACAGTGCACCGGGTCGGCCTCGAGCATGCTGTCGCACAGGTGCTGTCCGGTGAGATCGCGAACGCCACCGCCGCGGCGGGGGTGCTGGCCGCGTATGCGGCGGTCGTCGACGGCAGGCCCACCCGGGCGGTGGATGCGCCGTGGCCAGACCGTCCGACCGCCTTCGCCGCGAGGCGGCGAGCATGACGACAGCCCAAGTCACCGCACTGGACGGCCAGTTGCACAGCTATCTCGATCACCTCACCATCGAGCGTGGGGTGGCGGCCAACACCATCAGTTCCTACCGCCGCGATCTGCGTCGCTACGGCGAGCACCTGAATCTGCGCGGCATCCACGATCTGCGCGACGTGACCGAGATCGATGTCAGTGACTTCCTCGTCGCACTGCGCAAGGGCGACGCCGACGCGAAAGCGATGCCGCTGTCCGCGGTGTCAGCGGCACGCGCGCTGATCGCGGTGCGCGGATTGCACAAATTCGCCTCCGCCGAGGGCATCATCGACGTCGATGTGGCCCGTGCGGTCAAACCGCCCACCCCGAGTCGTCGGCTGCCCAAGAGCCTGTCCCTGGACGACGTGCTGGCACTGCTAAACGGTGCCGGTGGTGACGCCGAGAGCGACGGTCCGCTGACGCTGCGCAACCGCGCACTTCTGGAGTTGCTGTATTCCACCGGCGCCCGGATATCGGAGGCCGTCGGACTGGACGTCGACGATATCGACTCCCACGCCCGGTCGGTGCTGCTGCGCGGCAAGGGCGGCAAGCAACGACTGGTGCCGATCGGGCGGCCGGCGATTGCGGCACTGGACGCCTATCTGGTGCGCGGCCGGCCGGGTCTGGCCCAGCGGGGACGGGCGACCGGGTCCTCCCCGGGTCGCTTCGCTCCTGCCCCGGGGGGCGGGGTGTTCCTCAACGCCAGGGGCGGCCGGCTTTCCCGTCAGAGCGCCTGGCAGGTATTGCAGGACGCCGCTGAGCGGGCCGGGATCACCGCCGCGGTCTCACCGCATACGCTGCGGCACTCGTTCGCCACCCATCTGCTCGACGGCGGCGCGGATGTGCGGGTGGTGCAGGAACTGCTGGGCCACGCCTCGGTCACAACCACCCAGATCTACACGCTGGTGACCGTCACCGCCCTGCGCGAGGTGTGGGCGGGCGCGCACCCCCGGGCCTGATCCGCGTAGGCGCTAGGCCCCTAGATACTCAGACTCCAACACCAGATCCGGCACCGAGGTGTACTCGGCGTGGGTCTTGTGTTCCACGGTGTTCCAGGTTTTGCCCTGCTGTTCGCGCATGAAGGCCCGGTACTTCGGGGCGCCCGGCACCAGGACGTTGTCGGCGACGACGATGCTGCCCGGATGCAGCCAGCCTCGGCCGACGATGCTGCGCAGATCGACCAGATAGACGGCCTTGTCGTGGTCGATGAACAGGAAGTCCAGCGCGCCGGCGCCAACCCCGTGGTCGCGGGCCAGGGCGTCCAGGGTGGCCCCGCCGTCGGCGATGGTGCCGACCACGCAGGTGATCCGGTCCGCCACGCCGGCGTGCGCCCAGATCCGGCGGGCGTTGGCGGCGTTGGCCTCGGCCAGTTCCACCGACAGCACCCGGGCAGTCGGTGCGGCCCGGGCGATCCGCAGCGCGCCGTACCCGCAGTAGGTGCCCAGTTCCAGCGCCAGCGCCGGGTCTGCCCGGCGCACCGCGGCATCGAGGAGCAGGCCTTTCTCGTCGCCGACATTGATCAGGATGGACTCCTGATAGGCGAAGCGGTCGATGGTGGCGATTACGTCGTCGATATCGCCGGCGCGGGCGTTGGCGAGCACGTAGTCGACCGCCGCGGCCTCGCGACCGTCACCGATCTGTCCGGTCCGGGAGATGTTTCGCACCCCGATCGCCAGCCGCCAGACCGACCAGCGCAGCAGTGGTATCCGTACTTTGAGGGCCATGCGGCCACAGTAGGCCTTGCTGGTGGCTAGACTTCGCGTCAATGTTCGCCACGCCGCCGATTCACCCGACCCGGATGGCGGCCGCGTGACCGACGAGCACGACGAAGCGCCGATCGGTCTCACCGGCCGCCCTCCACGCGCTATCCCCGTTCCGAAGCCACTGAGCAGCCACGGCCCGGCCGTGGTGATCTCGATGTGCAACCAGAAGGGCGGGGTGGGCAAGACCACCTCCACGATCAACCTCGGCGCCGCACTGGCCGAATACGGCCGCAAGGTATTGCTGGTCGACCTGGACCCGCAGGGCGCGCTGTCGGCCGGACTCGGGGTGCCGCACTACGAACTCGCACACACGGTGCACAACCTGATGATCGAACCCCGGGTCGGCATCGAGGAGGTGCTGATCCACACCCGGGTCGACGGCCTGGACCTGATCCCCAGCAATATCGATCTGTCGGCCGCGGAGATCCAGTTGGTCAACGAGGTCGGCCGCGAGCAGACCCTGGGGCGTGCGCTGCGGCCGGTGCTGGATCGCTATGACTATGTGCTGATCGACTGCCAGCCGTCGCTGGGCCTGCTGACCGTCAATGCGCTGGCGTGCTCCGACGGTGTGATCATCCCGACCGAGTGCGAGTACTTCTCGCTGCGCGGCCTGGCGCTGCTCACCGATACCGTCGAGAAGGTCCGCGAACGGCTCAACCCGAAGCTGGAGATCAGCGGAATCGTCGTGACCCGATATGACAACCGCACCGTCAATGCCCGCGAGGTGATGGCACGGGTGCTGGAGCGTTTCGGCGATCTGTTGTTCGACACCGTGATCGCCCGCACCGTCCGGTTCCCCGAGACCAGCGTCGCCGGTGAACCCATCATCAATTGGGCGCCGAAATCCGGTGGCGCACAGGCATACCGCGCGTTGGCCCGCGAGGTCATCGACCGCTTCGGCAAGTGAGCACCCAGGTAGTGCCCGAGGCGGGCACGGGCAAAGCCCCCGACACAGGCACCGAAAAGAATTCCGGCTTCCACGTCACGCTGAGCAACTTCGATGGTCCGTTCGATCTGTTGCTGCAACTGATCTTCGCCCACCGCCTCGACGTCACCGAGGTTGCGCTGCACACGGTGACCGACGAGTTCATCGCCTACACCCGCGAGATCGGCCGGGTGATGGAACTCGACGAGACCACCACCTTCCTGGTGATCGCCGCCACCCTGCTCGACCTCAAGGCTGCACGACTGTTGCCGGCCGGTGAGGTACAGGACGAGGAGGACCTTGCGCTGTTGGAGGTGCGCGACCTGTTGTTCGCGCGGCTGCTGCAGTACCGGGCCTACAAGCACGTCGCAGAGATGTTCGCCGAACTCGAAGCCGCCGCGCTGCGCAGCTATCCGCGCGCGGTGGCACTGGAGGATCAGTTCTCCGAGTTGCTACCCGAGGTGATGATCGGGGTCGACGCACAGAGTTTCGCCGAGATCGCCGCCGCGACATTCACCCCGCGCCCGATTCCGGTGGTGTCCACCGATCACCTGCATGTGTCGAGGGTGTCGGTGCCCGAGCAGGCCGAGCGGCTGCTGGCGCTTCTCCAGAGCCGTGGCGTGGGGCACTGGGCGTCGTTCTCCGAACTGGTGTCGGACTGTTCGGAACCGATTCAGATCGTCGGGCGCTTCCTGGCGCTGCTCGAGCTGTACCGGGCCCGGACGGTAGCATTCGACCAGTCAGAACCGCTTGGTGTGCTGCAGGTTTCGTGGACCGGCGACCAGGTGATCAATGAGGACCTGGTCCGGGCCGAGTGGGAAGAGTGAGTCGGTGACTGA
>JBAXIR010000106.1:0-9685 GCA_037138275.1 Mycobacteriaceae bacterium
TACGACGGGATCGTGTACGCAGCGGCCCGAGCCTCCTCGGTGGGCTGAACCTGGATGTTGCGGTACCGGTTGATACCGGTGCCGGCCGGGATCAGCTTGCCGATGATCACGTTCTCCTTCAGACCACGAAGCTTGTCGCTGCGGCAGTTGATCGCCGCATCGGTCAGCACCCGGGTGGTCTCCTGGAACGACGCCGCACTGAGCCACGAGTCGGTGGCCAGCGATGCCTTGGTGATACCCATCAGCACCGGACGGCCGGCCGCGGGCTCGCCGCCCTCAGCGACCACCCGACGGTTCGCCGACTCGAACTCGGCGCGCTCGGTCAGCGAGCCGGGCAGGAACTCCGTGGCACCCGAGTCGATGATCGTGACGCGACGCAGCATCTGCCGGATGATGACCTCGATGTGCTTGTCGTGGATCGACACACCTTGGGCCCGGTAAACCTCCTGGACCTCCCTGACGAGGTGAATCTGCACCTTGCGCGGGCCCTCGACGCGGAGAACATCGTGCGGGTCGGCCGAGCCCTCCATGAGCTGCTGGCCCACCTCGACGTGGTCACCGTCGGCAAGCAGCCGCTCGGTACCGTCGGCGTGCCTGAACACGCGCAGCCGCTGCCGCTTGTTCAGCTTCTCGTAGACGACTTCCTCGCTGCCGTCATCGGGAACGATGGTGATCTTGTAGAACTTGTCGTTCTCCTCGAGACGCACCCGTCCGGCGACCTCGGCGATCGGGGCCTTGCCGCGCGGGACGCGGGCCTCGAACAGCTCCTGCACACGAGGCAGACCGCCGGTGATGTCCTCACCGACGCCACCCTGGTGGAAGGTGCGCATGGTCAGCTGCGTGCCGGGCTCACCGATGGACTGCGCGGCGACGATGCCGACAGCCTCACCGATGTCGACCAGCTTGCCGGTGGCCATGGAGCGGCCGTAGCACATCGCGCAGACACCGTCGGCGCTGGCGCAGGTGAGCACCGAGCGGACCTTGACCGACGTAATGCCGGCTTCCAGTGCCGCGTCGATAGCCGGGTCACCGAGGTCGTGTCCACGCTCGACGACGACGTTGCCCTTGGCGTCGACCGCGTCGGCGGCCAGCGTGCGGGCGTACGCCGAAGTCTCGACGTGCGGATCCCGGATCAGGGTGCCGTCCGCTGCGCGCTCCGCCAGTTCCACGACGATGCCTCGCTCGGTACCGCAATCGTGCTCGCGCACGATCACGTCCTGGGAGACGTCCACCAGACGGCGGGTCAGGTAACCCGAGTCGGCGGTGCGAAGTGCGGTGTCCGCCAAACCCTTCCGGGCGCCGTGGGTGTTGATGAAGTACTCCAGCACCGTCAAACCCTCGCGGAAGGAGGACTTGATCGGGCGCGGGATGAACTCACCCTTCGGGTTGGTCACCAGACCCTTCATGCCGGCCAGCGTTCGAGTCTGGGTGAAGTTACCGGTCGCACCGGACTCCACGATCGTGATGATCGGGTTGTCCTTGGGGTAGTGCGAACGCAGCGCGTCACCGACCTCTTCGGTGGCCTTCTTCCACAGCTCCACCAGGGCGTCATTGCGCTCCTGACGATTCAGTGCGCCACGCTGATATTTCTTCTCGATGCCTTCGGCCTCGACCTCATGGCGCTCGAGGATCTCGGCCTTCTCCGGCGGAACCAGCACGTCAGCCATCGACACGGTGACACCCGACCGGGTGGCCCAGTGGAAGCCGGTGTCCTTGAGCTTGTCGACGGTCTGCGCGACGACGATCATCGGGTAGCGCTCGGCCAGATCGTTGATGATCTTGGCCTGCTCCTTCTTGTGCATCTGCTTATTGACGAAGGCGTAGCCCACCGGCAGCAACTCGTTGAACAGCACCCGACCCAGCGTGGTCTCACACGTCCAGGGATTGCCTGGCCGCCAACCGTTTTCGCCGAACAGTTCGGTCTCGACCTCGTGCGGCGGACGCAGCTTGGTCAGCCGGACCTTGATCCGGGCGCGCACGCTGAGCACACCGCGGTCCATCGCCATGATGGCCTCCGACGGCGAGCTGTACACACCGGTCTCCGGGGTGTCCTTGGCTGCGGGCGTGTACTGGCCGGTGTCACCGTCGATTTCGGTGGTCAGGAAGTACAGACCGGTCACCATGTCCAGACGGGGCATGGCCAGCGGCTTGCCCGATGCCGGCGACAGGATGTTGTTGGAAGACAGCATCAGCACGCGCGCCTCGGCCTGAGCCTCGGCACTCAGCGGCAGGTGCACCGCCATCTGGTCGCCGTCGAAGTCGGCGTTGAACGCCTCGCACACCAGCGGGTGCAGCTGAATTGCCTTGCCCTCCACCAGCATCGGCTCGAAGGCCTGGATCCCGAGGCGGTGCAGCGTCGGTGCGCGGTTCAGCAGCACCGGGTGCTGGGAGATGACTTCTTCGAGCACATCCCACACCTGCGGGCGCTGACGCTCCACCATCCGCTTGGCGCTCTTGATGTTCTGCGCATGGTTGAGATCGACCAGTCGCTTCATCACGAACGGCTTGAACAGCTCGAGTGCCATCAGCTTGGGCAGACCGCACTGGTGCAGCTTGAGCTGCGGACCGACCACGATGACCGAGCGGCCGGAGTAGTCGACGCGCTTGCCGAGCAGGTTCTGACGGAATCGGCCCTGCTTGCCCTTGAGCAGATCGCTCAGGGACTTCAGCGGACGGTTGCCAGGACCGGTAACCGGACGCCCGCGGCGGCCGTTGTCGAACAATGCGTCGACGGACTCCTGAAGCATGCGCTTCTCGTTGTTGACGATGATCTCGGGAGCGCCGAGGTCGATCAGTCGCTTGAGCCGGTTGTTGCGGTTGATCACGCGGCGGTACAGGTCGTTGAGGTCGGACGTGGCGAACCGGCCACCGTCGAGCTGAACCATGGGCCGCAGCTCCGGCGGGATCACCGGCACCGCGTCGAGCACCATGCCCATCGGCGAGTTGCGGTTGGTCTGGAACGCCGCCACCACCTTCAGGCGCTTGAGCGCGCGCAGCTTCTTCTGACCCTTACCGCTGCGAATGGTCTCGCGCAGGATCTCGGCCTCACCGTCGATGTCGAAGTTCTCGATGAGCTTCTTGATCGACTCCGCACCCATCGAGCCCTGGAAGTACTCGCCGTAGCGGTCAACGAGCTCGCGGTAAAGGTTCTCATCGACGATCAGCTGCTTGGGCGCCAGCTTGGTGAAGGTGGTCCAGATCTCGTCGAGCCGGTCCAGCTCACGCTGGACGCGGTCACGGAGCTGTCGCATCTCGCGCTCGCCGGCGTCCTTGATTTTGCGCTTGACGTCGGACTTGGCACCCTCGGCCTCCAGCTCGGCCAGGTCGGCCTCGAGCTTCTGGGCGCGGGTCTCCAGGTCGATATCGCGCTGGTTCTCGACGGACTTCTTCTCCACCGTCATCTCGGCTTCGAGCGTCGACAACTCGTTGTGCCGCATCTCGGTGTCGACGGCGGTGATCACATAGGCCGCGAAGTAGATGATCTTCTCGAGATCCTTCGGGGCCAGATCCAGCAGGTAGCCCAACCGCGACGGGACGCCCTTGAAGTACCAGATGTGGGTGACGGGTGCGGCCAACTCGATATGCCCCATCCGCTCACGGCGCACCTTGGCTCGAGTGACCTCGACGCCACAGCGCTCGCAGATGATGCCCTTGAAGCGCACGCGCTTGTACTTGCCGCAGTAGCACTCCCAGTCGCGAGTAGGTCCGAAGATCTTCTCGCAGAACAGGCCATCCTTCTCCGGCTTGAGGGTGCGGTAGTTGATGGTTTCCGGCTTCTTGACCTCACCGTACGACCACGTGCGGATATCGTCGGCGGTGGCCAAGCCGATGCGGAGTTCATCGAAGAAGTTGACGTCTAACACGTAACTCCCTTTCCCCTTGCGGGACTAGAAAATTGACTGACGATACGGAAGCTCCGCACTTAGGCGAGATCCTCCACTGACGCGGATTCGTTGCGGGACAGGTTGATTCCGAGGTTGGCGGCAGCGCGCTCCAGGTCCTCGTCGTCGCCGTCGCGCATTTCGATGGCGGCACCGTCGCTGGAAAGCACCTCGACGTTGAGGCACAGCGACTGCAACTCCTTGAGCAACACCTTGAACGACTCCGGGATACCCGGCTCGGGGATGTTCTCGCCCTTGACGATCGCCTCGTAGACCTTGACCCGACCGACGGTGTCGTCACTCTTGATGGTCAGCAGTTCCTGCAGCGTGTACGCAGCACCGTAGGCCTGCATGGCCCAGCACTCCATCTCACCGAACCGCTGGCCACCGAACTGCGCCTTACCGCCCAACGGCTGCTGGGTGATCATCGAGTACGGCCCGGTGGAGCGCGCGTGGATCTTGTCGTCCACCAGGTGGTGCAGCTTGAGGATGTACATGTAGCCGACCGTCACCGGGTACGGAAACGGTTCGCCATTGCGGCCATCCATGAGCATGGCCTTGCCGTCGGAGTTGACCAGCACGTTGCCGTCGCGGTCGGCCAGCGTCGAGGACAGCAGTCCCTGCAACTCCTCCTCGCGGGCACCATCGAAGACCGGCGTGGAGACGATGGTGTCCGGCCCGGACTCGAGCATGTCGCCAGGCAGATTCGCCGCCCACTCCGGCTTGCCGTCAACCTTCCAGCCGGTCTTGGCAATCCAGCCCAGGTGCGTCTCGAGGATCTGGCCGATGTTCATCCGGCGCGGCACACCGTGGGTGTTGAGGATGATGTCCACCGGGGTGCCGTCAGCGAGGAACGGCATGTCCTCCTGGGCAAGGATCTTGCCGATCACGCCCTTGTTGCCGTGCCGGCCGGCGAGTTTGTCGCCGTCGGAGATCTTGCGCTTCTGCGCGACGTACACCCGCACCAGTTCGTTGACGCCGGCGGGCAACTCGTCGTCGTCCTCCCGGGAGAACACCCGGATGCCGATGACCTTGCCGGACTCACCGTGCGGCACCTTCAGCGAGGTGTCGCGGACCTCGCGGGCCTTCTCGCCGAAGATCGCCCGCAGCAGTCGCTCTTCCGGCGTCAGTTCGGTCTCGCCCTTCGGGGTGACCTTGCCGACCAGGACGTCGCCGTCGCGGACCTCGGCGCCGATGCGGACGATGCCGCGTTCGTCGAGATCGGCCAGCACCTCTTCGGAGACGTTCGGGATATCCCGGGTGATCTCCTCAGCGCCCAACTTGGTGTCGCGGGCGTCGATCTCGTGCTCCTCGATGTGAATCGAGGTGAGCACGTCCTCTTCAACCAGACGGCTGGACAGGATGATCGCGTCCTCGTAGTTGTGCCCCTCCCACGGCATGACGGCCACCAGCAGGTTCTTGCCGAGAGCCATCTCACCGTTCTCGGTGCACGGCCCGTCGGCGATCACCTGGCCGGACTCGACCCGCTGTCCAGCGTCCACGATCGGGCGCTGGTTGGCGCACGTGCCGTGGTTGGACCGGTTGAACTTGCGCATCCGGTAGCTGTGCCGGGTGCCGTCATCGGCCATCACGGTGACGTAATCGGCCGAAACCTCTTCCACCACACCGGCTTTCGTCGCAACGACGACATCGCCGGCATCGATCGCGGCACGCAGTTCCATCCCGGTGCCCACCAGTGGCGCCTCGCTGCGAACCAGCGGAACCGCCTGGCGCTGCATATTGGCGCCCATCAGGGCACGGTTGGCGTCGTCGTGCTCAAGGAACGGGATCATGGCCGTCGCGACCGACACCATCTGGCGCGGCGAGACGTCCATGAAGTCCACCTCGGCCGGCGTGACGTTCTCGACCTCGCCGCCCTTACGACGCACCAGCACGCGCGCCTCGGTGAACTTGCCCTTGGCGTCGGTCGGCGAGTTGGCCTGCGCCACAACGTGGCGGTCCTCCTCGTCGGCGGTCAGGAAGTGGATCTCGTCGGTGACCACACCGTTGACGACCTTGCGGTAGGGCGTCTCGATGAAGCCGAACGGGTTGACCCGCGCGTACACCGACAACGATCCGATCAGGCCGATGTTCGGGCCTTCCGGGGTCTCGATCGGACACATCCGGCCGTAGTGGCTGGGGTGCACGTCGCGCACCTCAAGGCCGGCGCGCTCACGGGACAGACCACCCGGGCCGAGCGCCGACAGGCGGCGCTTGTGGGTCAACCCGGACAGCGGGTTGTTCTGGTCCATGAACTGGCTCAGCTGGCTGGTGCCGAAGAACTCCTTGATCGCCGCCACGACGGGACGGATGTTGATCAGGGTCTGCGGCGTGATCGCCTCGACGTCCTGGGTGGTCATCCGCTCGCGGACAACACGTTCCATCCGGGAAAGCCCGACCCGAATCTGATTCTGGATCAGCTCGCCGACCGTGCGCAGACGGCGGTTACCGAAGTGGTCGATATCGTCGACCTCGACGGGAACCTCACTGCCGCCGGGGGCAGTCATCATCGACGTCTGACCCTCGGGGGTCTCGTGCAGACGCACTAGGTACTCGATCGTCGCGACGATGTCGTCCTCGGTCAGCGTCGAATTGACGATCGGCTTGCCGACGTTGAGACCCAACTTCTTGTTGACCTTGTAGCGACCCACCCGGGCCAGGTCGTAACGCTTCTCCTTGAAGAACAGGTTCTCCAGCAGCGTCTGCGCGGACTCCTTGGTCGGCGGCTCGCCCGGACGCAGCTTGCGGTAGATCTCCAGCAGCGCCTCGTCGGGGCCGGCGGCGTTGTCCTTCTCCAGCGTCGACATCATGATCTCGGAGAAGCCGAAGCGTTCGCGGATCTTCTCGCTCGTCCAGCCGAGCGCCTTGAGCAACACGGTGACCGGCTGGCGGCGCTTGCGGTCGATGCGTACGCCGACGGTGGCGCGCTTGTCGACGTCGAACTCCAGCCAGGCGCCGCGACCCGGGATCACCTTGACGCTGGTGATGTCGTTGTCAGTAGCCTTGTCCTTGGACTTGTCGAAGTAGACGCCCGGCGACCGCACCAGCTGGCTGACCACGACGCGCTCGGTGCCGTTGATGATGAAAGTGCCCTTTTCGGTCATCATCGGGAAGTCGCCCATGAAGACCGTCTGGCTCTTGATCTCGCCGGTGTTGTTGTTGATGAACTCGGCCGTCACGAACAGCGGGGCCGCGTAGGTCATGTCCTTGTCTTTGCACTCATCCACCGGCGCCTTGACTTCGTCGAAGCGCGGGTCGGTGAAGCTCAGCGACATCGAACCGGAGAAGTCCTCGATCGGGGACAGTTCGTCGAGCACCTCTTCGAGGCCGCTCTTGGGGTCGATGTCGCCCCGGGCCTTGGCGATCTCGCGCCACCGAGGCGCGCCGATCAGCCAATCGAAGGAGTCGGTCTGGACGTCGAGCAGGCCCGGAACTTCCAGAGGTTCACGCAACTTGGCGAAGGAAACTCGTTTCGGCGCCCCCGGAACGGAGTTCGAAGAACTGGTGGTCGATTTGCTCTGGCTGGAGACTGCCAAGATGCATCCTTCCGGCACCTCATGCGGACTTCGGGTTTCCGGCGTGCGCCGGACCTTTCGCCGCTAATCTGCGTATGTTCGCTCCGGACTCACCTGTCCCGCCGGTGCGCACAACACGTAAAAGGTCTCTGAGCTGCGACGACAAGACTCAGGCGAAGACCACGGTGTCGGGTGCATTAGGGGTGGGCAGGAAGAAACCAGCGCAACGGTCAACGATAGCGCATAATGTCGCCAACCTCAAATTGCGCATGCCGCGGCCTAAGGGCACTGGCCGGTGAGTACCGCCCACGCGCGCACGCTTACCGAACAGATTGAACCGTCCGGGCCTTCCCGTCAAGCACTTCCGCGGTGTTTGGTGTGGAAAACCTTTCAGACGCGGGCTGAGGCCGGCAGCGCGGCCGGACCCGGCAGGCTGGCGGCTGGCGCCGGCGGGTACTGCGCGGTCGGGGTGATGTTGCGCTTCACACCCAGTTGGTAGGCCCGGGCCACCAGTGCGTCGTACAGGGTGGGGTCGATGGTCTGTTCGCGGGTGAGGATATAGCCGGAGGTCCCGTTGGCGTCGCCGACGATGGCCCAGGCGTAGTCAGGGTCGAAGTCGAGGATCCAGTAGTTGCCCGGGTTGGTGTCGTTGGGCTGACCGAAGAAGAAGCCAACATTGAGACGGGTGTTATTCGAGTCCGTGACAGGTACCGCGGACCCGGTGATGGTCGACGACGGTCCGTTGGGTCCGAAGTAGTTTCCGGCGTTCTCGACCTTGATGGAATTGTCGGGATTGAGACTGTAGGTGGCCGTCGTGTTGACCAGACCGATGGAGAAGAACATCTTGACGCTGCCCTGCTCGTACCACTTGCCCAGATAGTTCTGGGTCGGCGGGAGATTCGGGTCGACCACCACCGGCGGCGGCGCCGGAAGGGTGGTGGCGCCGGCCTCGCCCATGACGATCGGCTGGTTGCCCACATAGGTTCCATCATTGGGGTTGCCGTAGATGCCGTACACCGGATCGGTCGGACCCGTCCCGTTGTAGAGGTCGTTGATCCAGCCGGTGGCGAAGGTGCGCACCGCGAGCTTGCCGCCGGGCGGCGACGGCTTGACGATCAGATCGCTGCCCAACACGCCCAACCAGCCCCACAGCGATTGGCCGCCGATGACGTCGGTGTGCGAGCCGTCGTCGATCTGCACGCCGGTGAACTGATCGGGATACAGCGTCGTCAACGCTTGCGTGGTTCTGCCCCACGCGTTCCAGCGCTGCGGCGGCGCGGCGATCTGGTAGTCAGGGATTCCCAGGGACTCCAAAGCCGCGAGCTGGGTGGCGAACTGATCGCCGGACACCCCGTCGAACATCACGACGCCCAGCAGATCTTCGGCGGCACCGTTGGCTACGGTGCCCGCGCCGGCCGCTGTGGCGAACCGGCCGCCCGCGGAATGGCCGGTGAGGATGAACGTCTGCGGCAGCATCCCCTCGTAGCCGGCCGCGTTGGCGCTGATGTTCAGTGCGGCTCGGTCACCCACGAACATGTCGGCGGCGGCTACCCCGCTGAACGCGGGATCGAACCAGAAGATGTTGGGCGCCACCACGATGCTATTGGTCTCCTGAGCCAACGCCTGCGCCATGTCTGCGTACCAGGTGTTGAAACCGAGGAATCCGTGCTGCAGCCAGATCACGCCGTTGGCCTGGACTGAGCCGTCGGCCTGGGTCGGGAAGTACCAGTCGGCGGGCGCGTTGTACCCGTTGACCCCGGAGGGAATGAGCAACGCAGCCGACCCGGTCCGTACACCGGTCACCCCGTTGGATAGCGGTGGGGTGACGAACGCGGTGACGCCGTTATCCCCGGTGTTGACCGGCGGGACGGGGGTGAGGCCGAAGATCGAGCCGACGGCGTCGATCAGACCCTTCACCACGGTGTCCAGCGGGGAGAGATTGTTTGCGTACTGGGTGGGCAGGCTCACCGCGGCGGTGTTGCCCATGATGATCTGACCGTTGGCCGCGGAGTACAGCCCGTACTGCGGCGCTTGCGGTGTGGCGCCGACGTACAGGTCGTTGATCCAACCGGTACTCAGGTTGTACACGGCCGCGGTGCTGCCGGCGGGCGAGAACTTGGTGACCAACTGCGCGGCGAAATCGATGACCGGATTGGTGCCCAGCATCGAGTCCACGTGCGAGCCGCCGACCAACACCGCGCCGTTGTACTGGTCGGGGCGAGCCGCGAGTAGCGCGTTCGTGGTCGCACCGAAGAGATTGAAGGCTTGCGCCGGCGCGGCGATCTGATA
>JBAXIR010000107.1:0-9403 GCA_037138275.1 Mycobacteriaceae bacterium
GTCTGATCGTTCGCGTCGCTCACAGGTGTCTGATCGTTCGCGTCGCTCACAGTGGAATGTTCCCGTGCTTCTTGGGCGGGACCTGAACCAGTTTGCGCTCCAGCAGGCGAAGCGAAGTGGCGATGTAGCCGCGGGTGTGCGAGGGCGGGATCACCGCGTCCAGGTATCCGCGCTCAGCCGCGATGTACGGATTGACCAGGGTGTCCTCGTAGTCGCGCTGCAACTCCAACCGCAGTGCGTCGACGTCCTGGCCGTCGCGCGCGGCGTCGGTGAGCTGCTTACGGTAGACGAAGCCCACCGCGCCGGAGGCTCCCATCACCGCGATCTGCGCACTCGGCCATGCAACGTTGACATCGCAACCCATGTCCTTGGAGCCCATCACGCAGTAGGCACCGCCGTAGGCCTTGCGGGTGATGACGGTGATCTTGGCGACGGTGGCCTCGCCGTAGGCGTACAGCAGCTTGGCGCCGCGACGGATGATGCCGTTGTACTCCTGCTCGGTTCCCGGCAGGAAGCCGGGAACGTCCACCAGCATGACGATCGGCACGTTGAAACAGTCGCAGGTCCGGATGAACCGCGCGGCCTTCTCCGAGGCGTTGATGTCCAGGCAGCCGGCGAACTGGGTCGGCTGGTTGGCGACGATGCCGACCGGCCGACCGTCCACTCTCCCGAAGCCGACAATGATGTTCTGCGCGTAACCGGCCTGCACCTCGAGGAACTCGTCATCGTCGAGGATCCGGGTGATCACCTCATGCATGTCGTAGGGCTGATTCGGCGAATCCGGGATCAGGGTGTCCAGTTCGAGGTCCTCGTCGGTGAGGTTGTCCTCGATTGCACCCGGGTGCGGCGGCGCGGCAGTGCGCGGCGGCTCGCTGAAGTTGTTGGCCGGCAGATAGCTCAGCAGTTCGCGGACATAGTCGAAGGCATCCTGCTCGCCGGAGGCGACGTAGTGCGCGGTGCCGGACTTGGCCATGTGGGTCTGAGCGCCACCGAGTTCCTCCATGGTGACGTCCTCACCGGTGACGGTTTTGATGACGTCAGGTCCGGTGATGAACATCTGGCTGGTCTCGTTGACCATGATGACGAAGTCGGTCAGCGCGGGGGAGTACACGTGTCCGCCCGCCGCCGCACCCATGATCAATGAGATCTGCGGGATCACGCCGGAGGCGAGGATGTTGTTGCGGAAGATCCGGCTGTACAGGCCCAGCGACACCACACCCTCCTGGATGCGGGCACCGGCGCCGTCGTTGATCCCGATCAGTGGCCGCCCGGTTTTCAGCGCCAATTCCTGAACCTTGACGATCTTCTCGCCGTAGACCTCGCCGAGACTGCCGCCGAATACCGTCGCGTCCTGGCTGAAGATGCATACGTCGCGGCCGTCGATGGTGCCGTAGCCGGTGACCACGCCGTCGCCGACCGGCCGGTTGTCCTGCAGGCCGAAATTGGTGCTCCGGTGGCGCGCCAGACCATCGAGTTCC
The DNA here is from genome assembly GCA_037138275.1 of Mycobacteriaceae bacterium. GTDB lineage: Bacteria > Actinomycetota > Actinomycetes > Mycobacteriales > Mycobacteriaceae > Mycobacterium. The sequence continues at coordinate 1,479 of JBAXIR010000107.1, forward strand.
ACGAAGGATCCCTCGTCGAGCAGGGCCAGGATGCGTTCCCGGGCGGTCAGCTTGCCTTTGGCGTGGGTTTTCTCGACCGCGGCCTCGCCCACCGGATGCAGTGCCTCCTCGGCGCGCTTGCGCAGATCGGCCAGTTTTCCGGCAGTCGTATGGATGTCCGGTTCGGTAACGCTCGTCATGGGTGACGATGGTACCCATGGGCTACCCCGACAATGTGCTGGCAACCGACGAGCAGGTGGTGCTGCACCGTCATCCGCACTGGAAGCGGCTGACCATCCCGGTCCTGGCGCTGTTGGTGACGACGGCGTTGGCTGCATTTCTCGCCGCACTGGTCGCCAAGACCGGCTGGGACGCCAACACCAAGAAGGTGGTGTCGGCGGTCGTCGCCGGAGTCTGGTTGCTGTTGGTCGGCTGGTTGACGCTACGGCCGTTCCTCGCCTGGCTGACGACCCACTTCGTGATCACTGACCGGCGGGTGATGTACCGCCACGGTGTGCTGACCCGGGCCGGCATCGACATTCCCCTGGCGCGGATCAACAGCGTCGAGTTCCGGCATGGTCTGTTCGACCGAATGGTGCGCACCGGCACCCTGATCATCGAATCGGCGTCGCAGGATCCGTTGGAGTTCAACGACATTCCGCGGGTAGAGCAGGTGCACTCACTGCTGTATCACGAAGTCTTCGACACCCTGGATTCTGACGAGTACTGATACTCAATGATTCTCGTGCGCCGATAGCCGGTCCTCGATCGCCTCGGTGATACCGCCGGCGGTCAGGGCCGACTCCAGCGCATGGTCGGGGTCGCCGGCCAACTCATCCGGGAAGACCCAGCGACGCAGCGCCCAGAATCGGAACGCCATCTGCAGCAGATTGCCGATCAGATAGGCCGAGACGAAGTCCGCGATGTTTTCCATGGTCAGCGAAACATTCGGTACCCGCAGGCCCAGGACATAGCTCGACACCCACAGTGGCGCCATGCTCAGCATCACGCCCACACCGCTGACCCCGAAGAACAGCAGAGCCTCATGGTGGCGTTCCCGGCCGCCGCGGTCGCGGAAACTCCACTCCCGATTGAGGATGTAGGAGGCGATCACCGCGACGATCCCGGAGATCACCTTGGCCGTCACCGGCTTGGGTTCCAGGATGGTCAATTTGAGCGTGTAGAAGATCACCGAGTCGATGATGAATGTCGTCGCACCGACGATCGCGAACTTGATCAGTTCATGGTGCTGTTCGGCGAACGGCCGGATCGGCCGGGGCAACCGGGCGATCGTGGCATCAGCGAAGGACACAGCCGCCGAGTCTACGGACATCGCCGCAGGTTGCGTAGAGGTGCTGGTTATCGCTGCGCGAGCTCGGCTATGACACGATATTGGCCGTGCCGAAGGTTGCGATGGTGGGTGGCGGTCAACTGGCCAGGATGACCCATCAGGCCGCGATCGCCCTCGGGCAGAGCCTGCGGGTGCTGGCGGCGGACCCCGGTGATCCGGCCGCCCAGGTGAGCCCCGACGTAGTGGTCGGATCCCACACCGATCTGGACGCGCTACGGCGGGTCGCGGTCGGCGCGGATGCGCTGACCTTCGACCATGAGCACGTTCCGACCGAACTGTTGGATGCCCTCGTCGCCGACGGCGTCGCGGTGCTGCCATCGCCGGAGGCGCTGGTTTTCGCTCAGGACAAGCTGGCGATGCGCCGGCGGCTCACGGAATTGGACGTGCCGGTGCCGCGGTTCGTGGAGGTTCGGACGCTCGATGACGTCGACGCGTTCGCCGCCCGGATCGACGCACCCGTGGTGGTCAAGACCGTGCGCGGTGGCTACGACGGCCGCGGGGTGGTGTTGACCACCGATCTGGCCCATGCCCGCGAGGTGGTGTCGGGCTATCTCGAGGCCGGTGTGCAGGTTCTGCTCGAGGAGCGGGTCTCGATGCGGCGGGAGCTTTCGGCGTTGGTGGCACGCTCGCCGCTGGGGCAGGGTGCCGCCTGGCCGGTGGTGGAAACCGTTCAGCATCAGGGGATTTGCGTGACCGTGTTGGCGCCGGCACCAGATTTGCCCGATCGGCTGGCCGTCGACGCCGAGGCGCTGGGGCTACGCATCGCCGCAGAGCTGGGTGTGGTCGGAGTGCTCGCCGTCGAGCTTTTCGAGACGACCGACGGCACGTTGATGGTCAACGAGTTGGCCATGCGTCCGCACAACTCCGGTCACTGGACCATGAACGGCTCGGTCACCAGTCAGTTCGAGCAGCACGTGCGGGCGGTTCTGGACTACCCGCTCGGAGACACCCGGGCGATCGCCCCGGTGACCGTGATGGCCAATGTGCTCGGCGCCGCGGACCCTCCGTCGATGATCATGGACGAACGACTGCACCATCTGTTCGGCCGAATTCCGGACGCCCAGGTACACCTCTACGGAAAACAGGAGCGGCCGGGCCGCAAGATCGGTCATGTGAACGTTCTGGGCTCTGATCTCGGGTCGGTGCGTGAGCGCGCCGAACGGGCGGCACACTGGTTATCGCACGCAGAATGGTTAGACGGGTGGGACGGCGGAGATGGGAGCGGCGGAGGTGACTAAGCCCCGAGTCGGCGTGATCATGGGCAGCGACAGCGACTGGCCGGTGATGGAAGCCGCCGCGACAGCACTGGCCGAGTTCGACGTGCCCTTCGAGGTCGGTGTGGTGTCCGCGCACCGAACCCCCGGTCGAATGCTGGACTATGCCCGCGGTGCGGCCGGCCGGGGCATCGAGGTGATCATCGCCGGTGCCGGCGGCGCGGCGCACCTGCCCGGCATGGTCGCCTCGGCCACGCCACTGCCGGTGATCGGTGTTCCGGTGCCGCTGGCCACACTCGACGGCCTGGATTCCCTGCTGTCGATCGTCCAGATGCCGGCCGGCGTACCGGTGGCATGCGTGTCGATCGGCGGTGCGCGCAACGCGGGGTTACTGGCGGTGCGGATCCTGGCGTCGGCCGATCCGGGTCTGCGCGCACGGATGGAGGATTTCCAGGCGAACACCGAAGCCGAGGTCATGGAGAAGGATCGGGCGCTGAGGGCGCAGTTGCTGGGCGAGTGAGCACACAGGTAAATTCTTTTCCATAAAACTTGAGGAGGCTGGCATGTCAGGTAACCCGTCGTTCGATGTATTCCGGTTGCCGGAGGAACACGAGGAGTTGCGGGCCGCCATTCGCGCGCTGGCGGAAAAGGAGATCGAGCCCTACGCCGCCGCGGTCGACGAAGATGCCCGCTTCCCGCAGGAGGCCCTCGACGCCCTGAACGCGTCGGGCTTCAACGCTATTCACGTGCCCGACGAGTTCGGCGGTCAGGGCGCGGACTCGGTGGCCGCCTGCATCGTCATCGAGGAGGTCGCCCGGGTCGACGCGTCGGCGTCGCTGATCCCAGCGGTCAACAAACTCGGCACCATGGGTCTGATCCTGAGCGGGTCGGATGAGCTGAAGAAGCAGGTGCTGCCGGAGATCGCCGACGGCAAGATGGCCTCGTATGCGCTCTCCGAGCGCGAGGCCGGCAGCGACGCGGCCGCCATGCGGACCCGCGCCAAGGCCGACGGCGACGGCTGGATCCTCAACGGGTCGAAGTGCTGGATCACCAACGGCGGCAAGTCCGCCTGGTACACCGTGATGGCGGTGACCGATCCTGACAAGGGCGCTAACGGTATCTCGGCATTTATGGTTCACGAGAATGACGAGGGTTTCACCGTCGGGCCCAAGGAACGCAAGCTCGGCATCAAGGGTTCACCCACCACCGAGTTGTACTTCGAGAACTGCCGCGTCCCAGGCGACCGCATCATCGGTGATCCCGGTACGGGGTTCAAGACCGCACTGGCCACCCTCGACCACACCCGGCCCACCATCGGCGCCCAGGCGGTCGGCATCGCCCAGGGCGCACTCGACGCGGCGATCGCCTACACCAAGGACCGTAAGCAGTTCGGCCGCGCTGTCGCCGACAACCAGGGTGTGCAGTTCATGCTCGCCGACATGGCGATGAAGACCGAGGCCGCCCGGCTGATGGTGTATTCCGCGGCAGCCCGCGCCGAACGCGGTGAGGCCGATCTCGGATTCATTTCCGCGGCCTCGAAGTGTTTCGCCTCTGACGTCGCGATGGAGGTCACCACCGACGCCGTGCAACTGTTCGGCGGGGCCGGCTACACCGTTGATTACCCGGTGGAGCGAATGATGCGCGACGCCAAGATCACCCAGATTTACGAGGGCACGAACCAGATTCAGCGGGTTGTGATGTCCCGCGCGCTGCTGCGCTAACGCTACGCCGGTGCAGCCGTCCGCAGGTGGGTGATATCGCCTGCGGACACTGCCACGGTCTGGGCGCCGGTGTCGATGGACAGCTGACCGCTTTCATCGAGATCGGTTGCGATACCGACGATTTCGCGATCACCGGGCAGGGTCGCGCGGACCCGGGTACCCAGCGTTGAACTGAGGCGACGATAGTCCTCGACCAGGAGTGCGTCGGGACCGCCGGCTGGGCGCCAGCGGTGGATCCGGGCGCTGAGTTCGGCTAGCACGGCACCGAGCAGTGCACTGCGGTCCAGCATCGTCGAGCCCAACATGAGAAGCGATGTCGCGCGCTGATCGGGTGCTTCATCTTCCGTCAGCGTGACGTTGAGGCCTAGGCCCACTACGATCACCGGATCGGGCGCGGCGACCTCGGCCAGGATGCCGGCAAGTTTTCCCTCGCCGACCACAATGTCGTTGGGCCACTTGAGTTTTGCGTCCACTCCGGTGGTGGCACGGACAGCATCGACCACCGCGATGCCGGTGAGTAGCGGCACCCAACCCCAGGCCGTCGCCGGAACTCCGGCCGCGGCTATGCCCACCGACAGTGCGATCTGCGATCGGGGTGGGGTCGACCAGGCACGTCCGTTGCGGCCCCGGCCAGCACTCTGATGTTCGGCGATCAGCACGGCGCCGTCGATGTCCTCCCCGGCGCCGTGCCGGGCCAGCAGATCGGTATTGGTGGACCCGGTGGTTTCGACCACGTCCAGGCGGCACCACGGAAGGTTCGGGCCGACCAGATCGCGGCGCACCGCAGTGACATCCAGCCGCGTGCGGTTGCTGCTCATGGCGGAAAGCCTATGACCACCACCCGCAGAAGCCACCGCAGGACCTGAGCTAACTGGAGTCCAGCGTCCGGGTGACCTTCTCGGTCGCCCGGCGCCGGTCGAGTAGTGCGGGGTCTGGGTTGGCCAGCAGCACCAGCGAGGCGCCTGCGGCGAACACCGCCAGCAGGTTGTCGACGATCTCGGTATCGGTTGACCATGTCTGGGCCGACATGACGCGGTCGGCCGACGTGAGGCCGAGGTTTGCAGCGCGACGCTGTGCCGCGTCAAGCACCTCGTCGGCAGACCGGCCGTCCAGTGCCGGGCCCGGATGTCGTTCGGGCACAACCTGATCGCCGTGCACCCGGACGGCGGTGGCGTAATCGGTGACGCCGATCGGCAGGTTCGGGGCGGCCTTGCCGAACGGGTCAAGTGACAGCACCGCCACCTCACCGCCGGCCACGATCTCGTCGGCCTCGGCAAGCCGGTCGGCGGTGCACAGTGCGATGTCGGCGTCGCCGGAGCACACCACCTCCGCGCCAATCCACCACGCGCCGAGCAGCAGGGCCGCGGTCTGCCAGTGTGCGGGCAGCAGCATCGCCGCCCGGGTGCCCGGGCCCGCACTGAGTTCGTCGCGCAGCAGGTTGGCGGTCTTGGCCGCCCAATTCGCCAGCGTCACGGCAGACAGCTCGATGCGTTCACCGACCGCATCGTCGTAATACGTGATGCGGGGGCCTTTGGGGTCGGCCGAGAGTATCGGGGTCAACAGCGCGTCGGTCAGATTGGTCATCAGTTGACGCGCGCCATTAATTGACACACTTCGGGTCATTGGACCCCGCGGTGATCACCGGCGACGCCAGTGCCGCGTCAACGGCCGTAGCCGCATCGTCGGCGGACTGCTGGTCGACCATCGCCGAGGTCGGCAGCGTGCCGTCGAGTCCGGAACCCGGACCGGCGTAGTCGTCGGCAAGCACCACTCGCACTGTTCCGGGAGGGATCGATGAATCGGCGACGATCGGCAGTCCGCCGAGGTCCTTCGCCACCGCCTGGGCGCCCAGGTCGTCTGCGGTGGCGGCCTGCACCTGGCTTTCGACCACCTTCGTCTTGTCGTTGTTTCCGGTGGTGCCTGCAGTGAATCCGACGGCGCTGAGTCGTTCCGAGACCGCGCCCGCCAAACCGTTGATGTCGGTGTCGTTGATGACGTCTGCGGTGGTCTGTTCAGGAGAGTAGGCAACCTTCTCGATCTTGCCCGCCGCCTGGTCCTGCAGCAGTCCGGCTACCCAGTCCTTCACACCGGCGGGGTCGACCCGCACCACCGACTGCATGCCGTCGTCGCTCCAGCCGTCCTCGGCTAGGACCGGGATGGTGGCGAAGGCCACGTTTCCGGCGGCCAACTTCTGCAGTTGTTTGACGAAATCCATCACATCCCAGCCCGTTGAGATCACCACCGAGCGTTGGATGGCATCCTGCAGCCGACTCAGAGTTGCCGGGCTGCTCAGTGTGCGACCCGAAATCACCTGGTGGGCAAGCGAAGCCATCACTACCTGCTGACGTACCACCCGGTCGAGATCGCCGCGCGGCAGGTCGTGACGCTGCCGGACGAAGCTGAGCGCCTGTGGGCCGTCGAGCCGCTGCCAGCCAGCCGGGAAGTCGGCACCCGAAAGTGGTTCGTAGACAGGGTCTTTCAGGCATACCTCGACGCCGCCGAGGGCGTCGGTGATCAGCGAGAAGCCCAGCAGTCCGATCTCGGCATAACGGTCGACGGTGACACCGGTGAGGTCGGCGACGGTCTTGATCAGGGCGTTGCGGCCCGCCTCGACCGCCCGGGGTTCGGCCTCGGTCGGATCCATGCCCTGGTTTTCGACGAGTTCCTTCATCCGGTCCAGCTTGACTTCTCCGTACACCCCGTTGATCTTCGTTTTGCCCAGGCCCGGCGCCTCCACGTAGGAGTCGCGCGGAATCGAGATCGCCGTCGCGGAGCGACCGTTGTCCGGTATCCGGACCAGGATGATGGTGTCGGTATTGGTCGCGACGTCATCGCCGGCGTGCAGCTGGGCGAGTTCGTCGGCTGAGAGTGGATTGCCGTGGGCGTCGGTGCGGCTGTCCATGCCGACCAACATGATGTCGAGTGCGCCGTCCCTACTGCCGCCACCGCCCAGGATTCCGGTGGCGAAGTGGAAGATGCCGCTTTCGAACGATCGGACCGAACCCCAGGCGACACCGGTGCTAACCATGATCAACACGGCCAGCAGTGCGGCCACAGTGCGCCCCATCGGGCGCCCACGTGTCACTACCGTCACTTCCGTCTCAGCTGGCACCTGCCTAGGCTACTGGCGATAGGGCCGCTTACCCGGTAGCCGAAACCGGCGTGCCAGACTCCTAGGCGTGGCAACGAGGATGGTGATTACCGGCGCGGGTGGCCAGGTCGGCGGTTTCCTTGCTGGTGAGGCGGCCTCCCGTGGTTACGACGTGGCGGCCCTGACCCGCCGGGATTTCGATATCACCGATGAATCGGCCGCCGGACGTGTGGTCCGCACCGGCGATGTGGTGGTCAATTGTGCGGCCATGACCAATGTCGACGCGGCCGAGGCCGATCCGGACGGCGCTCACCTGATCAACGCCGTCGGTCCGGGTAATCTCGCCCGGGCTTGCGCCCGGGTCGGCGCCCGCCTGGTGCACGTGTCGACGGATTATGTCTTCAGAGGCGACCATGATCGCCCCTATGAGATCGCCGACGGCACCGGACCGCTGAGCGTGTACGGGCGGACCAAACTCGACGGCGAGCACGCGGTACTGAGCGCACTGCCCGAGGCTCACGTCGTCCGAACCTCCTGGGTGTACACCGGTGGCGACGGAACCGATTTCG
>JBAXIR010000108.1:0-9271 GCA_037138275.1 Mycobacteriaceae bacterium
GGCGGCTGCCACTTCGACGGCCACCAGTTCGCCTTGCCGACCAATACCGCGATGGCCGGCACGGTGATGGTTCGGACCAGGAAGGTGTCCAGCAGAATGCCGGCCGCGATGATGAAGCCGATCTGGACCAGGGTGGTGATGCTGGAGAACTGCAGACCGATCATCGAGGCCGCGAAAATCAAACCGGCCGCCGTGATCACACCGCCGGTCTGGCCGACAGTCCGGATCACGCCGGAGCGGATGCCGTACGGGGATTCGTCGCGAATGCGGGATATCAGCAGCAGATTGTAGTCTGCGCCAACCGCTACCAGAATGATGAACGTCAGGCCCGGCACGCTCCAGTGTAATTCCTGGCCCAGGATCAGCTGGAACATGACGACGCCCATGCCCAGCGCCGAAAGATATGAAACAATCACGGAGACAATGAGATACAGCGGCGCAACCAGCGCCCGCAAGAGGACAATCAGAATGGTGAGGACCACCAGAATCGTCGTCGTCACTATTCGTTGCAAGTCCTGAAGGTAGTAGTCGCGGGTGTCGCGAAGTGTCACCGTCAGGCCGGTCATGCTGATCGAGGCGTCTGCGAGAGTGGTGTTGGGCTGGGCTCCGCGCGCGGCCGCGAGGACCTCGCTGACCTGATCCATCGCCGGGGTGGCGAATGGGTTGAGCTTGCTCTGCACCATATAGCGGGCTGTTCGGCCGTCCGGGGAGATGAAGATCTGGGCCGCCTTCTTGAACTCAGCGCCGGATAGGATCTGCGCCGGTATGTAGAAGCCGGCCATCGACTGGGTGGTGGCGTCACGTTTCATCGACAGCAGAAACGAGGATGCCTGATTGAGGCCAAGGCCGAGTCTCTTGGTCTGGTCGACCAGGAGAGCGACGCCGTCGGCCACCTGGCGACTGGCGACGGACAGCAAATCGATGCCCTGCTGGAGCTGGTTGAGTTGGGACTCCAGATCAGCTGGATTGGTAATCCCGGCGGCTTGAAGGCTCGTACTGATCGAATCCAACGCCGGGCCCATGCCACCGGGGGTGGGCGCTGAACCCAGGCCCCCCGGGGAGGGCGTGCTCGCTCGATTGCCGCCGATGGTCGTCTGATTGCCAGGAATAGTGGTGAGCGGGCCGGGCTTCTCTTTGCCCGGGATCACGGGTGTCGGCATCGGCTGCTCGGCGGGCAGGGCGGTGGGATCGCCCGGCACCGTCTCCAGCAGGCTGCAGAGGTTGGCGATCTCGTTGAGGGTGCCGTCGTTGCGGGCTTCGGCGAGCAACTGAAGGCGGGAGCGGGTAGCCACACATTTCGGATCCGCGTCGCAGACCGGGTTTCCGTTGAGGGCATCGAGAACGGGCGCAATCGATTTGTCATACGCCGCGACGGCGTCACCGGTGTTGACCCCCATGTGGCCGCCGAGGCCGTGGATGGTGTTGAGCGGATCGCTGCCGAGTTCGAACCCTGGCAATGCCTTGCCGGTGCCGTACTGGTTCTGCATGAACGCCAACGCTCGCACCAGGTAGCTGACGGTGGCCAGCGTCTGCCCGAGTTGGCCGCGAATTCCGCCGAGTACGTCGGCGATCTGGTCGGCGCCGCCGGCGAGGGTGTTGAGGTTGCCGGTATTGGTATTGATCGCCTCCGCAGCCTGATTCAGCGGATTGCCGACCTCGCCGGCCTGGAATGACAGCCGGGCCTGCTCCAGAGACTCGCCAGTTGGCCGGGTGATCCCGCGAACGATGTCGATGTCGGGAACCTGGCTCACCCGGTAGGCAAGCTGCTCCATGTCGGCCAGTGCCTGGGGGGTGCGCAAATCATGTGGTGACGAGATCAGGATGTATTGCGGCAGGCTGGCGTTCAACGGAAAATGCCGGCTGATCGCGTCGTATCCCTGGATGCTTTCAGTTGTGGCGGGCAACGCCTTGCGATCGTCGTAGTTGTACGTAGCCAGGGCCGAGCTGGAAGCAAGGATGACCAGAATCAACAGACTGGACATGAGGTAGATCACCGGACGGCGCACGATCCGGATGCCCGACCGCCTCCAGAACCGGCCCGTCAGGTCCCGTCGCGGCCTGGCCCAACCCCGGCGTCCCGCCAAAGTCAGCAGCGCCGGAAGAAAGGTCAGTGCGCCCGCGCAGCCGACGATGATGGCCGCGGCCAAGGCGACACCGACGGTCGAGAAGACCGTCAGTTTCGTGAAGATCATGCCGATGAACGTCACCGCGACGGTGGCGGCGGAAGCTGTGATGACCTTGCCTACCGAGGCCAGCGCGTTGCGCACGGCCGCATCGGAGTCCGTACCCTTCCGAAGATAATCGTGATACCGGCTGACGAGGAATACCGCATAATCGGTGCCGGCGCCGGCGAGCATGGCGGTCAGCAGCACGATGGTCTGGGAGGACACGCTCAGGCCGAGCGTGCCCATACCGGCCACGACTCCCTGGGCCGTCACCAGGGACACCCCGATGGTGATCAGCGGCAAAATCATCGTCAACAGGTTGCGGTACACCATGAGCAAAATTGCCAGCAGTGCCAACACCGTGGCGATCTCGATGGTGGTGATGTCTCGGTCGCCGAGGTCCTTGATGTCGTTGAAGGTGCCGGCCGGCCCGGTGGTGGATGCCTGCAACGAGGTGCCGGCCACGGCGTCCTGCACGGTGTGAATGGCGCGCTTCGTCGCGGCGATCGCTTTGGGGGTCGCCACCTCGCCGACGATATTGACCGGCAGCAGCCACGCCTTATTGTCCTTGCTCACCAGTATCTCGCGCAGCGGTGGCGTGGTGACGAAGTCCTGCAGCGCCGCGACGTCCTCGGTCTCGGCACGCAGAGCGCCGACCAGGTTGCGATAAACCACCTCGTCGGCCGGCGTGAATCCTTTTTCGTTGGTCAGGACAACAATTAGTATGTTGTCGGCACTGGCCTCTTTGAAAGTCTCACTCATCTGCTTCTGGCTGACCACCGAGGGCGCATTCGCCGGCAGAATGGAAGCTGGCGCTTTCTGAGCCAGCACGGCCAGTGATGGAAACGCCATGGTCACACTGATCGCCAGTGCTAACCAGGCCGCGATCACCAACCAGGGCCAGCGCACGACGAAACTGCCGAGCCACCCGAAGAAGCCCCCGCCTTCGATGTCCTCGGCTCTTGCGTCTGGGGCTATTTCTGCCGGACGGCGGGTTCGAGCCACCGCACCATGGTAGGTGACCTGCGGTGAGAACTCGGGTGACCCGCGACCGTGGCCCGCGCGGGACGGGCGGGCTGTGCCGCTAGAATCGCTCCCAGCGGCATTGATCCGGATATCACCGGGGAGCCTCCGGAAGAACGGTCCGAGACCCTCGGGCCCAGTAGAACCGGACGGTCGAGGCCCGTCACAGCCTCATAAAGAGCGACGTACGCGCCAGCGCGTGCGTAAGCGGGGTGGTACCGCGGCGCTCGCGCATTGCGCGTCGTCGTCCCCGTGCCCCCAACGGCACCGGAGACCGACGGCACTGTGACAGAGAACGGCTACCCGAAGCACGCCGGCGGCCCGCCGGACTTTCCCGCCCTCGAGTGCGAGGTGCTGGATTACTGGGCTGCCGATGACACCTTCCGCGCCAGCATCCAGGGCCGCGACGGCGCCGCCGAATACGTCTTCTATGACGGACCCCCGTTCGCTAACGGCTTACCGCACTACGGCCATCTGTTGACCGGGTACGTCAAGGACATCGTTCCGCGCTACCGCACCATGCGCGGATACAAGGTGGAGCGCAGGTTCGGTTGGGACACTCACGGGCTGCCGGCCGAACTCGAGGTGCAGCGCCAGCTCGGCATCACCGACAAGGCGCAGATCGAAGAGATGGGTATCGGCGTATTCAACGATGCCTGCCGGGATTCGGTGCTCACGTACACCGCCGAGTGGCGGGCTTACGTGACGCGGCAGGCGCGCTGGGTGGATTTCGACAACGACTACAAGACCCTTGACCTTCCGTTCATGGAGTCGGTCATCTGGGCGTTCAAGCAACTCTGGGACAAAGGTCTGGCGTATGAGGGCGTTCGGGTGCTGCCGTACTGCTGGAACGATGAGACTCCACTGTCCAGCCACGAGTTGCGGATGGATGATGACGTTTACCAGAGCCGCCAGGACCCGGCGGTCACCGTCGGATTCCGGCTCGCCGCAAACGATTCCGACCTGGACGGCGCCTACCTGCTGATCTGGACCACCACGCCGTGGACGCTGCCGTCCAACCAGGCGGTGGCGGTCAACCCCGAGATGGACTACGTCGTCGTCGAGGTCGATGGCCGACGGCTCGTGATGGCCCGTGAACGTCTCGGCGCCTACGCCCGTGAACTGGGGGAGGATCCGGAGGTCCTCGGCAGCTATGCCGGTGAGCAGTTAATCGGGTTGCGCTACCTGCCGCCGTTCGCATACTTCGCCGACTCCGCCAACGCATTTCAGGTACTGCGCGGGGATTTCGTCACCACCGAGGACGGCACCGGGATCGTGCACATGGCGCCGGCCTACGGTGAGGACGACAAGGCAACTACCGACACCGTCGGCATCACCCCGGTCACTCCGGTAGACGCCAAGGGCCGCTTCGACGCGAGCGTGCCCGATTATCAGGGCCAGCAGGTATTCGACGCCAACGCGGCGATCATCCGGGACCTGAAGAACGGCACGGGTCCGGCCGCGCCGAATAAGCCGGTGCTGATCCGCCACGAGACCTACGACCATCCGTATCCGCACTGCTGGCGGTGCCGCAATCCGCTGATCTACCGCGCGGTGTCGTCATGGTTCGTGAAGGTGACGGAGTTCCGTGATCGCATGGTGGAACTCAACGACCAGATCACCTGGTATCCCGAACACGTCAAGGACGGTCAGTTCGGTAGGTGGCTCTCCGGTGCGCGGGACTGGTCGATCTCACGAAACCGTTACTGGGGCACACCGATTCCGGTGTGGGTCTCCGATGATCCTGCGTACCCGCGCATCGACGTCTACGGCAGCCTCGACGAACTGGAAGCGGACTTCGGCGTGCGACCGGACAACCTGCACCGGCCCTATATCGACGAACTGACCCGCCCCAATCCCGATGACCCGACCGGCGGGTCGACGATGCGCCGGATTGAGGACGTCTTCGATGTCTGGTTTGACTCCGGCTCGATGCCCTATGGGCAGGTGCACTATCCGTTCGAGAACGACGACTGGTTCAGGGGCCATTTCCCCGGCGACTTCATCGTCGAATACATCGGTCAGACTCGGGGCTGGTTCTACACCCTGCATGTCCTGGCGACCGCGTTGTTTGACCGTCCGGCATTCAAAACCTGCGTGGCACACGGCATCGTGCTGGGTAACGACGGCGCGAAGATGAGCAAGTCGCTGCGCAACTACCCCGACGTCAACGAAGTGTTCGACCGGGACGGCTCAGATGCCATGCGCTGGTTCCTGATGGCCTCGCCGATCCTTCGGGGTGGGAACCTGGTCGTCACCGAGCAGGGCATCCGCGAGGGTGTGCGTCAGGTTCAGTTACCGCTGTGGAACGCCTACAGCTTCCTGGCTCTGTACGCCCCGTCGAAGGGCACCTGGCGGACCGACTCCGAGCATGTGCTGGATCGCTACATCCTGGCCAAACTGGCGGCAGTGCGTGACGATCTCACCGCTGCCCTGGATGTCTGCGATATCTCGGGTGCCTGCGAACTGCTTCGTCAGTTCACCGAGGCGTTGACGAACTGGTATGTGCGCCGGTCACGTTCGCGGTTCTGGGCCGAGGACCAAGACGCGATCGACACGTTACACACAGTCATCGAGGTCGTCACTCGTCTCGCGGCACCACTGCTCCCGATGACGACCGAGATCATCTGGCGGGGCGCAACCGGTGGCCGTTCGGTGCATTTGACCGACTGGCCGGAGGTCGGCCTGGTGCCGGCGGATGCGGATCTGGTCGCTGCGATGGACCAGGTGCGCGACGTGTGTTCGGCGGCGTCGTCGCTGCGTAAGGCCAAGAAGCTTCGGGTCCGGCTGCCGTTGCCGAAACTGACTGTGGCAGTAAATAATTCGGAGAAGCTACGCCCGTTTGCCGATCTGATTGCCGATGAGCTCAATGTCAAGGCCGTCGACCTGACCGATGATATCGCCGGATACGGCCGATTCGAGCTGTCGGTCAATGCCCGGGCGGCTGGGCCGCGGCTTGGCAAGTCCGTACAGGATGTCATTAAAGCGGTCAAAGCCGGTCACGGAGTGCTCAACCCGGACGGCACACTCACAGCCAACGGGATCGTGTTGAGCGCCGAGGAGTACAGCTCCAGACTTGTGGCCGCTGACGAGGAGTTCACCGCCGCATTGCCCGGTGGCGCCGGACTGGTGGTCCTCGATGGCACCGTGACACCCGAGTTGGAGGCCGAAGGGTGGGCCAAGGACCGGATCCGGGAACTCCAGGACCTGCGTAAGTCATCGGGACTGGATGTGGGTGATCGGATCTCGGTGGTGATCGCGGTGCCCGCCGGACGAGCCGACTGGGCTCGGGCGCACCGCGATCTGATCGCCGGAGAGATCCTGGCCACAAGCTTCGAGTTCGGTGAACCAGCCGACGGGGTGGAGATCGGCGACGGCGTGCGGGTCGCGCTGGCCAAGCAGGGCTGACCCCCTCGCATGGAGCGCTGGGTGCTGCACTTCGACATGGATGCCTTCTTCGCATCCGTCGAGCAGTTGACCCGGCCGACGCTGCGGGGCCGGCCGGTACTGGTCGGCGGGCGCGGCGGCCGCGGCGTGGTGGCCGGTGCCAGCTATGAGGCCCGCGCCTTCGGTGCTCGTTCGGCGATGCCGATGCACCAGGCGCGCCGATTGATCGGGTCGGCGGTGGTGGTGCTACCACCCCGCGGCGCGGTGTACGGCGTCGCCAGCCAACGGGTGATGGACACGGTTCGGGCGATGGTGCCGGTGCTGGAGCAACTGTCCTTCGATGAGGCATTCGGCGAGCCACCCCACCTCGCCGGTGCCACCGCGGCCGATGTCGAACAATTCTGCGCGCAGTTGCGGCTTCGGGTGCGCGAGGAGACCGGCCTGGTCACCTCGGTCGGCGCCGGATCGGGTAAGCAGATCGCGAAGATCGCCTCGGAAATGGCTAAGCCCGATGGCATTCGCGTGATCCGGCGTGACGAGGAGTTGCCGCTGCTTGAAAGCCTCCCGGTGCGCAGGCTCTGGGGTATCGGACCGGTGGCCGAGGAGAAGTTGCGCCGCCTGGGCATCGAGACGGTCGGGCAGTTGGCGGCGTTGTCCGACGCGGAGGCGGGCAGCATTCTGGGCGGTGCCAGCGGGTCGGCGCTGCGAATGTTGGCCCGCGGTATTGACGACCGGCCGGTGACCGAACGTGCCGAGGCCAAACAGATCAGTGCCGAGTCAACCTTCGACGTCGACCTGACGACCCTCGTCCAACTTCGCGATGCGGCCGCCTCGATTGCCGAGCATGCCCATCGCCGGCTGGAGCGCGACGGTCGCGGCGCCCGCACCGTGACCGTCAAGCTGAAGAAGTCCGACTTTTCGACGCTGACCCGATCGGCGACGCTGCCCTACGCCACCGCCGATGCCGGAACGCTCACGTCTCTGGCGCACCGTCTGCTGCCCGATCCCAGTGACATCGGCCCGATTCGCCTTGTGGGCGTTGGGTTTTCCGGCCTCAGCGACGTGCTGCAGGAGTCGTTGTTTCCTGACCTTGAGCATTCGGGTTTCTACCATTCGGCTTTCGACCAACTGGGTTTTGACCAACCGGGTTTCGATTCACGCAACCTCGACCCATCCGCCTCTGCGCTACCAGAGCCGACAGGTGAGGTCAGCGCTTGGCGTGTCGGTGACGACGTGACACATCCGGCTCTCGGGCACGGGTGGGTGCAGGGCGCCGGCCATGGCGTGGTCAGTGTGCGGTTCGAGACCCGCGCCAGCGGGCCGGGAGTGATGCGCACCTTCGCGATCGACACCGCGGACCTGACGAGTGCCGACCCCAGAGCCAGCCTCGACTGGCCGTCAGCCCCAGCGGGAGATGACGGAGTCGACGGGTAGTCCGGCGCCGAGTGCGGCCATCAGCAGGACCCGGGCCTGGCCGGCCCGCAGTCGGGGCACCATCACTGCTCCGGCCGCCACCAGATCATGGCCTGGTCCGTAGGTTGCCCGGGCGCGACCGCCCGGCACCCGGCTGGTCACTGCCACCGCGACACCGCGTCGCGCGGCCCGCGCCACAGCGTCGATGAGAGAGGAACCCGCATTCCCCGATCCCATTGCCTCGATCACAATGGCGCGCGCACCGGCGGCGGTGAACCCGTCGATCGCGGTGCCGTCGGCGCCCGGGTAGGCCGCCGCGATATCCACCCGGGGTGCCGACGTCACCGGGCCCAGGTAGGGCCGCTCCTTGGGCGCCGTCACGGTGAACGTCTCGCCGCAGACCGTGCCGATCTGTGCCGTCGATCCGAAGACGTGTGGGCCACCCTGTTTGGTCGTACCCAGCGGGGACAGCACCGCGCCGGCGAAGCCCACCAGCACACCAAGACCGCGGGCCTGGGGACTGGCGGACACCGCGAGGGCGTCGCGAAGATTGCCGGGGCCGTCCGCATCGGCGTGGTCCGCCGCTCGCGACGATCCGGTCAACACCACCGGGGCCTCGCCGCCGTAGGTGAGGTCGAGCCAGAGTGCTGTTTCCTCCATGGTGTCGGTTCCGTGGGTGACCACGATGCCGTCGGCGCCGTCGGCAGCCGCGGCGTTGACCGCCGATCCGATCTGCAGCCATTCGGCGGGGGTGAGTTCGGAACTGTCCAGGGAGAGCAGATCGACAACCTCGACATCGAGACCGTCGACGAGTTGGGCGCCGGTACGCGTCGGGCGCAGCACGCCGTCGGGGTCCGCACTGGTTGAGATCGTGCCGCCGGTGGTGATCACGACGAGATGCGGCATGGGGTCATCATTGCAGCAGTCCGCGGCACCGGATCGGTCGGACTATGGCTCTAGGGGATGGAATGAGGCGCTGGGGGATGATGGTGGCGTGACCGAGGACCACGTGCGCAGCGCCGAACCGGTGACCGGCGGCGATGGCGAGCAGGCCGGGACGCCGCCGCGCCGACGGCTTCTGCTGTTGCTGTCGATCGCAGCCGCGGTTCTGCTGCTCGACATCGTCACCAAGGTGCTGGCGGTGCGGTTGCTGGTTCCGGGCCAACCGGTGTCGATCATCGGCGACACCGTCACCTGGACTTTAGTCCGTAATTCCGGTGCCGCGTTCTCGATGGCCACCGGTTACACCTGGATGTTGACAGTGGTCGCCATGGGCGTGGTGA
>JBAXIR010000109.1:0-9249 GCA_037138275.1 Mycobacteriaceae bacterium
CCCGGGTGGCCACCTCGGCGTCGGACAGACCCATGGCATGGGCGACGGTCATCGCTGGAGATTCACAACCGCCACCACTGCTCGCTCACCGGGCGCGACGGGATAACCCGGCCGCCGGGTTTAGGTACGGCGATGTCGACCCCGGCGGCGGCGGCCGCATCGACAAGCCGCTCGGCCGGCTCCGCCCAGGGATGCGGGGCAAGCCGGAAGGTGGCCCAATGGATCGGAACGAGCACACCAGGATGCTCCCCGTTGAGGTCACGATGCGCCTGCACGGCTTCCTCGGGGTTCATGTGGATGTCCGGCCAGGCTTTGTTGTAGGCGCCGATGGGCAGCAGGGTGAGATCGAACGGTCCGTGCTCGACGCCGATATCGGTGAAGCTGCGGGTGTATCCGGTGTCACCGCCGAAATAGGCGCGATGCGCGGGCCCGATCACAGCCCATGACGCCCACAGGGTGTTATTGCGAGCCATGAAACGCCCGGAGTGATGCCGAGCCGGCGTGCAGACGAGTCTCAGATCGCCGATTGTGGTTTGGTCGCTCCAGTCGAGTTCGATGACGCGCGCCTTCGGTATCCCCCAGTGTCGCAGGTGCGCGCCGACACCCAGCGGGACGATGAATGGGCACCGCTGGCTGCGGGCCAGTGATCGCACGGTGTCCATGTCGAGGTGGTCGTAGTGGTCGTGGCTGATCAGCACCGCGTCCAAGGCGGGCAGCGCCTCCAGTGGCAGCGGCGGGGGGTGCAGTCGTTGCGGTCCCACGGATCGCGACGGCGAGCAACGCTGACTCCACACCGGATCGGTCAGCAGCCGGTAACCGTCGATTTCCAGAAGTACCGATGCATGCCCGTACCAGGTGGCGGAAAGCGGGTTGGCGCGTCGGCGCCTGGGTGGTTCGGCCAGCGGGATCGCATCGCGCGGCGGGCTGGCCGAGCTACCGCCGATCATGTCGAAGAGCAGTTGGCGGTTCTCTTCGACGTCGAGTCGCAGAGCGGATGCGGCATCGAGATCGAGGTTGCGGAACACGCCACCCCGGTAGTTGGGCGAGCCTTCAGCGACCGCATGAATGGCGCCGGCGCCGGCACCCAGGGCCGCAGGCGTCTCCCGTAGAGCGCCCAGCACCCAGCCGCCGGCGGCCAGCGACGCGGTCCCGGCTGCCAACCGCAGCGCCGCCTTCCCCCCCGGCAGCAGCGAGTTCACCGATGGTAGGCCGGGCATGCGCTCAGGCCCCCACGAACCTTGGGGCGCGCTTTTCGACGCGGGCTATCTGGGCTTCGATCACGTCCTGGCTGCCCCATGCCTGTTCGAAGAGCTCTTTGTGCACTCCGACCTGTTCCTGATACGCGCCGTCGTCGTTGAGCACCCGCTTGGAATGCCGCAGCGACAGTGGCGCCAACCCGGCGATCTCGGCGGCCCAGGCTTGCGCGTCAGCCAGGGTGCCGATCCGGTTGGCCATACCGGTGTGCAGCGCCGTGGGCGCATCCAACTTCTCGGCAGCCAGCAACATGGCGCGTGCCCGGCCGTATCCGGCCAGCGCCGAAAGCCGTCGGATGCTCCAGTTGTCCAGCGCCAGACCGTATCTGGCGATCGGGAACTGGAAATACGCCTCGGCTGCGACCACCCGGAGATCGCACACCATCGCCAACTGGACCCCGGCGCCGATCGCCGGGCCGTTGATGGCGGCGATCACCGGCATCGGCGCGGCATCGATGGCCAGGTTCAGCGCGATGGCCTTGTCGGGGAAGTCGGCGGCGAACACGTCACCGGACAGATCTGCGCCCGCGCAGAAGACGGTGCCCGCGCCAGTCAGCACGATAGCCCGGACATCGTCGGCCGCCGCTTTTTGCACCGCCTCACGCAAGGCGTCGACCAGGGCTGTATTCAGCGCATTGCGCCGTTCCGGGCGCTGTAACTCAATTGTTGTGACGTCACCCGCGCGCTCGACACCGATCATGAACGCCAAGAGTACTGTCCGGGATCCGGCCGCCGATTTGACACCGTCACCAGCCGGTCAGGTCGCGGCCGTGGCGCTACGCCAGGGAATCGGTCCACGCCCGGTGCAGCGCGGCGTATAGCCCGCCGCTCCCGATGAGGTCACCCGGCGACCCGTCCTCAACGACGCGGCCGTGCTCAATCACCAGCACCCGGTCGGCGATCGCGACGGTGGACAACCGGTGAGCGATGATCAGGGCGGTCCGATCGGCCAGCACTGTCCGCAGCGCCCGCTGCACCAGCCGTTCGCTGGGGACGTCGAGCGATGATGTCGCCTCGTCGAGGATCAGTACTGCAGGGTCGGCCAGAAAAGCACGAGCGAACGCGATCAACTGGCGCTGCCCGGCGGACAGCCGTCCACCCCGCTTGGCCACGTCGGTGTCATAGCCCTCGGGCAGCGCCGTGATGAACTCCTGCGCTCCCACCGCGGTCGCAGCCGCAGCCACCTCGGCATCGGTGGCGTCCGGCCGGCCAAAGCGGATATTGTCCGCGACGGTGCCGGAGAACAGGAAGTTCTCCTGCGTCACCATCACGATATGACGCCGCAGTTCGCTCTGGTCCATGCGTCGCAGGTCGATACCGTCGAGGGTGACTGATCCAGAGTCCGGGTCGTAGAACCGGGCAATCAGCTTGGCAATGGTGGTCTTTCCCGCACCCGTGGTGCCGACAAGTGCCACGGTCTGACCGGCCGGCACCGCCAACGTCATCCCGGGCAGCACGGGGCGGTCAGCCAGGTAGCCGAAATATACGTCACGCAAAGCGATCTCACCATTGACCGTCTGAAGTTGCACCGGCGCAACCGGATCGGCGATGCGCGGCTTCTCGGCGAGCACACCTGCCATCTTCTCCAGCGCTGAGGAGGCAGACTGGAAGGTGTTGAAGAACTGGGAGATCTCCTGCATCGGCTCGAAGAACATCCGCAGATACAGCAGGAACGCGGCCAGCGTGCCGATTGTCATCTCGCCATGCAGCACGCGGTAGCCGCCGTAGAGCAGGACCGCGCCGGTGGCGAGATTGCCGACGAGTTTGACGGTTGGCATGAAGATGGCCAGTAGCCGGAAGGTGCGCTCATTGACGACCCGATAGCCGTCGGCCACATCCTCAAAGATCTCCTGGTTGCGTGGCTCACGTCGATACGCCTGCACGGCCTTGATACCGGTCATCGTCTCGACGAACTGAACGATCACCAGCGCCGCGAACTCCCGCACCCTGCGGTAGGTCTTCGAGGACTCGGTCGAGAACCACCACACCAGAGCAGCCAGGACAGGAAACGCTGTCAGGCACATCAATCCGAGTCGAAAGTCCAGGAACACCAATAAGATTCCGGTGCCGAACAACGTCAGCATTGCGGTCACCAGGTCATCGAGTCCGGTCTCCAGCATTTCCTGGATCGCCTCAACATCATTGGTGGAGCGGCTCACCACCCGGCCCGAGGTGTAGCGGTCATGGAAGGCCACGTCCAACGCCTGAAAGTGACGGAATAGCCGACGGCGCAGTTCGAGCAGCACACGTTGCCCGATACGGCCCGAGGTCCGCAGAAAGAACAGCCGGCTGACCGCCTGTACCAACGCCACCACACCCAACATCACCACCACGAAAGCCAATTCACGCGCCGATCCCCCGGCCATGAGCGGCGGGATCGCATGATCGATACCGCGCTGAACCAGCAGCGGAACCGACAGCCGCGCAATGTTTTCCACGATTACAACCATCGCAAGCAGTCCGAGTGTCGTCCGGTATGGCCGGAGTAGTTCCGCCAGCAGGGCGCGCGCCTCACGGCGGAGCGGCAGCGCCTCGTCGATGGGAAGGTCGTCGGACTGTTCGTCGAGCCGCCCCCGCCACACGATCGTGTGCTCGGTGCCCGACTCAAACGAGGTGCCCGACTCAGACGAGGACTGCATCGCCGTCATCGGGCGCGCTCCGCGGCCACATATCCGTCGGGCAGCAGTGCGGCGGCCCGCTGCCCAACAGCTTCCTCGTAGACATGGTCAAGTCGCTGCCGATCAGCGTCGTCCTCCCACTCGGGACGCGGTTCGCAACCGTCGTCGAGTTCATCATCGGCGGCCAGCAGGTATCGGTAGCGCGGCACACTGGCAAGCAGTTCCTCGTGGGTGCCGATATGGGTGATCGTGCCGGCCCCGTCGACGGTATCGAGCAGTGCGACCTTGTCGGCCAGCAACACAGTTGAAGCTCGATGTGCGACAACGATTCCGGCAACCTCGCCGAGCACCCGGCGCAACGCTTCGGTAACCGCCGCCTCGGTATGAACATCGAGCGCGGAAAGGGTGTCGTCGAGGACCAGGATGGCTGGCCGGACCAGAATTGCCCGGGCGAGCGACAACCGCTGACGCTGTCCACCGGACAGGCTCATGCCCTGCTCGCCGATCCGGGTCTGCAGTCCGAAGGGCAGGTCGTAGACGAACTGCGCGGCAGCGATCTCGATGGCACGGGCGATCTCGGCGTCGGTGGCGGGATCATCTCGGGATCGACCCAGGGTGAGGTTCTCGGCTACCGACATCGAGAACAGCGTCGGATCCTCAAACGCGACGGCCACCGTCCGGCGAAGCGCGTCGAGTGACAGGTCGCGGATATCGATGCCGTCGATGCGGATGCTGCCTTCGGTGACGTCGTACAGTCGCGGCAGCAGGGCGGCCAGAACGGATTTGCCGGAACCCGTGGCACCCACCAGTGCCAGGGTCTGACCGGGTTCGACGGTGACGCTGACGTGGCGCAACACCCAGGTGCCGTCCAGACCTTCGGCGTCCGAACGGGTATCGGGGAATTGGAAGCCGACGTCGTCCAACTCCAGCCGGCCGCTGCGCGGCCGTTCGTTGCGGCGACCGTCGGTGATCTCACGTGGGGCGTCGAAGATCTCCGCGATCCGGTTGGCGGCAGTCATCGCCTCCTGCATCATCGAGATCAGGAAGCCCAGCGACGCGATCGGCCAGACCAGCGACAGCATCATGGTGATGAAGGCGACCAGCGTCCCGAGAGTGACCAGCCCGCGACCGGCCGCAAGGGCACCGAAACCCAGCACCAGGATCAGGGTGATGTTGGGAATGATCTCCAGCAGAGTCCAGAACTTCGCCGATACCGAGACTTTGCGAATCTGAGTCTCGTAGAGCTCGGTGACCTGGTGATCGAAGCGGTCGTAGACATAATCAGCGCGCCCGAAGGATTTCACCGCCCGCAAGCCCAGTGCGGCTTCCTCGACGCCGGTGGCGACATGGCCCGCCTGGTCCTGCGCCTGTCGTGACAGCCGGGTGAAGGCACGTTCGAATCGCAGCACGGTGACGGTCACCGGCACGACCGACAGCAACACAACCACCCCGAGCGGCCAGTACATCACCAGCAGAATGGCCGTCACCACGATGATCTGCAGAACATTCAACAGCAGGAAGATCAGCCCGAAGGACAGCAGCCTGCGAATCGTGCTCAGATCATTCATGATTCGCGACAGCAACTGGCCGGACTGCCACCGTCCGTGAAATGACATCGGCAGGATCTGCAGCCGGGCGTAGAGGTCATTGCGGATATCGGTCTCCACGGCCATGGTGGCCCGCGACACCAGCCAGCGGCGAATGAACCACAGTGTCGCTTCGGCGATACCGACCGCGACCGCCACCGATCCCAGCACCCACAAGCCGTGCTGGTCGCGGTTTCGCACCGGCCCGTCAATGACCGCCCTGGTCATCAGCGGGATGGCCACGGTGGCCACCAGGCTGGCGATCGCGATCACGATCATGGCCAGCCAGCGCGTCCGGTAGGGCATCAGATAGGGCAGCAGCCGCAGCAGGTCCGTCGCGGACCGCAGACGCGCAGGCCGTGCAGCGATAGACGGGTCCGACCGGAGTCTGCCCGAATTCACGTCGTCCACTACCGAATCGTCTCCCTACTTCTTGGAGATCATGTCACGGCCAAGCCTCCCGGCCGTATGCGCGGTGATCCGGCAAGATGAACGTCATGGACAGCGCGTCGGCCCCACCGCGGGTGTTGGTGGTCGACGACGACCCCGATGTGCTGGCCTCGCTGGAGCGCGGGTTGCGGCTGTCCGGATTCGAGGTCTCCACCGCGGTGGACGGCGCTGAGGCTTTGCGCAGAGCGACCGAGACCCGACCGGACGCGATCGTGCTTGACATCAACATGCCGGTGCTCGACGGCGTGAGTGTGGTGACCGCGCTGCGCGCGATGGACAACGATGTGCCGGTGTGTGTGCTCTCGGCCCGAAGTTCGGTCGACGACCGGGTGGCCGGCCTGGAGGCCGGCGCGGACGACTATCTGGTGAAACCCTTCGTGCTGGCCGAACTGGTGGCCAGGGTCAAGGCACTGCTGCGCCGACGAGGCGCCACCCCCACATTCTCCTCAGAGACGATCCAGATGGGCCCGTTGGAGGTTGACATCCCGGGCCGCCGTGCCCGGGTCAACGGCGTGGATGTCGATCTGACCAAGCGCGAGTTCGATCTGCTGGCCGTGCTTGCCGAACACAAGACCGCGGTCCTGAGCCGCGCGCAGTTACTGGAACTGGTGTGGGGTTACGACTTCGCCGCCGACACCAATGTCGTTGATGTGTTCATCGGCTACCTTCGCCGCAAGCTGGAGGCCGGCGGAGCACCGCGACTCCTGCACACCGTGCGCGGCGTCGGCTTTGTTTTACGAATTCAGTGAGTCTTGCGTATCCGGTGACACCGCGGCAGCGGAAACCGATTATCCAAAGTTCTTGTCCCACTTGTCGAAACCGGCCGCCCTCGCGGTCGGCTCATCAATGAACCACACCTCGGCGACAGTCTCCTCGTAAGCAGGGCTGTCGGTCCCGTGATACAACATCGAGTCGGCATTGCCCTTGATAGACCACCCGGTTGGGCCGCTGCCGTCGACGCCGGCCCGAGCCGACCCCGGGCCGCGCGGACCCACCGGTAACTCGACTTCCGCAACCTCAGATTCCGTCACGATCATCGCGGCCGAACCGGGTATCGCCGAACCCTCGTGGACGATTGCCGAGGTTCCCGCCGGAATCGTGGTACCTCCGGTCACGACGACCGCCGCGCTCTCGGACGTGGTGGTCCCGCCGGTAATGATGATCTTCGCGGCATCCGCGCCGGGATCGACAGGGTGCGTGCCCGCCTTGGCGTCCCAGCGTAGGAAACCGGCCTTCTCGGCGCTGGGCTCATTGGCGAACCACACCTCAGCCTCGATCGCTTCATAGTCCGGGCTGCCCATGGTGAAGTACCGCCCGGTGTCCCTGTCACCCTTGATGGTGTAGCCGGCGGGCGCGGCACTGCGCGCGGTCACGCGGATGGAACCCGAACCATAGGGATCCCGTTCCAGGACGTCGTCGATCTTGTCGTGCACTACCTTCTCGACCACCTTCTTGGCGACGGCTCCGGTCGCGACGGCCGCGGTAGCAGCCCCTGCCGCCTTCCGGACGTCGGGCGCCTTGACCTCAGGCGCCTTGACGGCGGGGTTCGATATCTTGGCGGCCAGCAGATGTGTGACCGGTACCTCCCGGGTCACCCTCCGGATCGTCAGAGCGAGCGTGAGGACGAGACCGAGCAGGAAGGCCAGGGTCATCAACCACCAGTTCACGTCACGCATCAGCGCGCTCCAATCTCACGCGAACCGGGAAGGTCGGCGATGGCCTCTTCCCTACTCGTCCGGGGGACGGTCAGAACGGAGATCGCCCAGGCGACCGCCGAGCCGATCAGGAAGGCCAGCAGGTACCACAACCACTGCGTTATGAATCCCATTTCTTCACTCCCCTAGTTGACCGTGATCTCGGTGCGGCGATTCTGCGCCCGCCCGTCTGCGGTGTCATTGCTGGCCACCGGCGCGGACGAACCCTCACCTCTACTGGACACCGAGCCGGCCGGCACACCTTGGGAGACAAGGTAATCCGCCACCGACCTGGCCCGCTTGTCGCTCAACGGAATGTTCACCCCATCGCTGCCGGTGTTGTCGGTATGACCGATCACCGTGACTCTCGCGTCCGGGCAGGCCTTGATCGCGTTGGCGATCGCGGTCAGTTCCGTCTTGGCCGATGAGGTCAGGCTCGACTCGGCGTGCTGATAGGCAATCGGCGTTCGCAGCGCCGAGGTGATGTCGGCTTGGAGATTGCCGCACGATCCGGCCGCGACCGCACCCTTGACGTCGATATTGTCCGAGATCTGGACACTGGGCCACGCCGCTCTGCCTGCGGCCTCGACCCCGGCCTTGACCTCTACGGACGGCGCCGTTCCGGTCAGCGTCAGCGTATCGCCGACTAAGTTGAAACCGAAGTTCGTGATGTCCGCGGCCGCGGTGAACTCCGGGGCGATTCCGGAAAGGTCCGGAGCGCGCACTCCCGAGGAGATGGTGAGCTTGTCGATCAGGTTGACCGACGAGCCCAGCACGCCCTTGAGTTCAGCAAGCAGAGAATTCTTCGTCGCCAGATCCGGTAGTTCACCGGTGAGGGTGAAGTCGTTGCCGTTTCGCTGGATCGACAGCGGTGCCAGATTCAGCCCCGGCACCGACAAACTCGGTGCGGTCACGCTGATATTCGGCGCACTGATGTTCACGTTGGGTTTGAGTGCGCCCCAGCCGAGCCACCCGAACAGCAGTGGGATCAGGAGCACCCCGAGCAGCCAACCCAACCCCGGTGAGCGGCGGTAAAAGCGCGATTCGGTGCGCCATTCGGTTACCGACGTGCTCACGCGTGCATCATCGGAACCCGCCATCGGTTTCCTCCTCCGCCGGTTTCGGCGCTTCAATCACCCGAACGCGGAAAACATATAACACGGGCCATATCCGGTCGATCGGCGGAAAGTCAGGAGACGCCCAACAGGTCGATGACGAAAATAAGCGTCTTGCCGGACAGCCGGTGGCCGGACCCGGCCGGGCCGTAGGCCTGCTCGGGGGGGATCACCAGTCGGCGCCGACCACCCACGCGCATACCCGGGATACCGTCCTGCCAGCCCTGGATAAGGCCCCGCAGCGGGAATGAGATGGACGCGCCGCGATTCCAGGAGCTGTCGAACTCCTCGCCGGTGTCGTATTCGATGCCCACGTAATGCACGTCCACGGCATCACCGGGCTTGGCTTCGTCGCCGTCGCCGACGACCAGATCGGTGATGACCAGTTCGACCGGAGGGGGACCGTCAGGGAACTCGATTTCGGGTTTTGTCGTCACGCCGACCACCGTAGTCGGCGCGGGTCACGCGCGCCGCAAGATGACACAGTCGGCGCGGGTCACGCGCGCCGCAAGATGACACAGTCGGCGCGGGTC